>CAYXEY010000300.1:4958-6757 GCA_964464105.1 uncultured Planctomycetaceae bacterium | reverse complement strand
TTCCGACTAATCCATTCAACTGTTGGGCCTTCATCGAGAGCATGACCCTCATCGCCGTCTCCATCGCCGCGCCGGACATCGATCAGATGCGTACTCGGGCGCACGAAGCTCGCGAGGCCGGCGCCACGCTGATTGAATTGCGCCTCGATTATCTCGAATCGGTTCCGATCGAACCGCTCGCCGCGCTGTGCGAAAGCCTGCGCCCCGAAGCAAAGGTACTGCTCACCATTCGCTCGCACAACGAGGGTGGCGCATTCGACGGCGACGATGCCGAGCGGATCAGCCGACTCATTGAAGTCGGCCCGCTGGGCGATTACCTCGACGTCGAATGGACCACCTGGCAGGCCAGCGCCAACATCCGCCAAAAGGTCGGACTCGCTCTCAAACGGGCCGGACACATTTCGCAGTCCGGCGGAGTCGAAGAGATCGAACTCGCCAGGCCGCGCCGGCTCATTCTTTCGCGGCATGATCTAAAAACGCGTCCCTGCACGTTGATGTCCGACCTGGTGTCGATGCTGGCCGAGGAGGCATGCGACGTTCCCAAGCTTGCGTGGCGGGCGCGAACCATCCGCGACAACTTCGAGGCGTTCGAATTGATGCGGACCAGCCCGAAGCCGGCCATCGCCATCTGCATGGGTGACGATGGCTTGTTGTCTCGCGTACTGGCGGGCAAGTTCGGGGCCTTCGCAACCTTCGCATCGTTGCGGGCCGGGTCCGAAACCGCCGCGGGGCAGGTTGATCTTGCCACCCTGACAGAGCTATATCGATTCTCGTCGATTGGTCCGAAGACGCGAGTCTATGGTGTGGTCGGCGATCCCGTGGCTCATTCGCTCAGCCCGGCGATTCACAATGCGGCCTTCAAGGCTATGAAGTACGACGCCGTCTATTTGCCCATGCGGGTCCACGCCGGCTACGAGTCCTTCAAGGCATTTATGGTCGAAATGCTGGCGCGACCATGGCTGGATACTTGCGGGCTGAGCATCACCGCGCCACACAAGGAAAATGCGTTTCGATTCGTCGGCGAGCAAGGCGGCACGATAGTGCCTGCCCATCGGCGGATGGGGGCGCTCAATACGATCATGCTCGACGGGCCGGGCATGGCGGCCTTCCCGGGCGCGAAAATCGTAGGTGCGAACACCGATTACGAAGCCGGCGCGAAGCTTCTGCGCAACGCGTTCGCGGCGAGAGGCTCGCTCGCCGATCTCCGAGTCTCAATCCTCGGCGCAGGTGGCGTGGCCCGGGCCTTCGCCGCGATGCTGTCCGAAACCGGAGCGCAGGTCACGATCTACAACCGCAATCGCCCTCGAGCCGCAGCGCTGGCCACCGAGTTCAACGTGCGTGACGCCGACTGGAATGATCGTTCAGGACAATGCGATCTGCTCATCAACTGCACGCCTATTGGACAGCCCCCCAAAGACAACGAATCACCTTTCCCGGCCGATCAACTCGCCGGGACAACCGTGTTTGACACGGTCTATGCCCCCAACGACACGCGCCTGATCCGCGAAGCACATCAGGCTGGCTGCACCACCCTCCGCGGGCTTGATCTGCTGCTGGCCCAGGCAGCGCTGCAATTTGAAGTGTGGACGGGCCAGCCCCCGCCGCTTGCGGTCATGCGCAACGCGGTATCCCTCTGAGTGTGAAATGCCCTGAGAATTCGGGCCCCTTGCCGACGGCGTTAGCGCCTGAATACGTGATGCCGGCAGCGCGACTGTTGTCATGGCCGCCAAAGGCCGCGGCCATGCCACCCTTTTTTCTCATTCTGGTGATTGACAACCGACAACTGTCGTTAAGATGTC
>CAYXEY010000300.1:0-4948 GCA_964464105.1 uncultured Planctomycetaceae bacterium | reverse complement strand
GGTCAAGCGGAGCACCGGGCGCGAGAAGCCTGCCGCCATGCACGACCAGCTCGGGGCGATGAGCCGATTTGCAGACTTGGACGACGCCCTCTCCGCGTGCATCGCCTCTGCAAGCCATGTGAAGCCGGCATTCATCCTCGGCCCTCCGCGCTCCGGAACCACCTGGCTTGCCGATATCCTCGCGCGGGGTGACGGCGTGCTTTCTCTCAGCGAACCCTTCTTCGCCTGCCGGGCGTTGCATCCCCGTGTGTCACGTATGTTCTTTCAGGTCTTGCGAACGTACCTTCAATGGTCTCCACGGGTGCCGGACACGAGCTGCCCGGCCCGACTGTTCGAGTTCCTGCGGGATTGCGCTTTGCACAAGGGTCAACGGTTGATCATCAAGGAGGTCTATGGTGGATTTGATCATCCCCATCCGCTCTCGAACATGAAGACCACCAATGCCATCATCAACAGCGGCGCTCCCATTATTGCGATCGTGCGCAATCCACTCGACACCGTCGCATCGACGCTCAAAGTGGTGAGTCGTTATGTGTCCGGATGGAGACATCGAGCGCTCTCGCTGGCTTGCGACTCGGTCCCACGGTTCAAGGACGAACAGGACATCGCCCGCCATGCCGCGATCAATTGGTCGCGATTCGCCGCCTGGGTTCAGCGGGATCGCCCGCATATCTTGCGGTATGAAGACATGATTGGCGGTCCCGCCCGGGAGGTTCGCCGGGTATGCAGTGCCGTGGGACTGGCATTCAAAGAAAAAATGCTGACCAGGGGCCGGCGTCCTCCGGCATTTGGTGGACTGGGTGATCTCGGCGTGGTGCTTTGGCCGCCCAGGTCGATTCATGGCCGATCTATCGGCAGCGGCCGCGGCCTTTCACCGGCGGTGCGAGAACTAACTCAGCATATATGCGGCGAGTCTGCGGGAGCACTGGGATATGCACTTTGATCATGAGCCAATACCAATCACATTGCGCCGAAAAGTCAGGTTCATGACCTGACGTACTGTCGTTTTGCCCGATGCGGCCACCAATTGGTCGGCTTCCCCTTCCCGATCCGTTAGGCCTCCTATCTGGAATTCCCCCCAATTGACCCGGCAGCGAATTGCCGACATCATGTCGGCCCGGCGACCCGCCGTGGCGGGTTGGGTCGCTCCCTTCGGGGCTGAAGGCATGAGGGCCGGCTGGTTTGCTGATCAGGTTTCTCTATACATCTGACCTCCACGTGGACCGCGACCATTTGAGTCGCGTGGTTAAGGTTGCCCGTGTCGCCAGGCCCGATCTCGTGGTCCTGGGGGGCAGCACATTGCCCGACGATTCCGCCCTGACCCCCGACAAAATGGGGTTTG
Organism: uncultured Planctomycetaceae bacterium; assembly: GCA_964464105.1. GTDB lineage: Bacteria > Planctomycetota > Phycisphaerae > UBA1845 > UTPLA1 > CAYXEY01. The sequence goes on along the minus strand of CAYXEY010000300.1, from coordinate 3,606 downwards.
AGCAGCCGGCATTCGTCCGTGACCAGTTCAAGGTCTTCGCCCAGCGCATCCGGCAGACGCCAGGCAACCCATGCGTGTTCGTGCTGCATGGCAACCGCGATTGGGGCAGCAGCGTCACGGCGATGCAGGAACTTGTGGCTCAGAAAGAAGTGTCCGTCTTGACGCTCGCGGCACCGGTCAAGGAAAAGGGGCTGTCCTTTCTGGGTTATCCCAACACCCCGCCGACCGACGGGTTCGTCAAGGATCACGAGCGGCTTGACCGCAAAGGTGACAAACCGCCTTTCCTGGGCGGCGGACGCTGGGATCCTCGGTTCTCTCGCGTAGCCACTCATGGCGCCCCGATCATCTATTCGAAGCATCCCTCGATTGAAGAGGATCTGTCCAAGCTTGTCGCACCGGGCGGACCGTGGGTGTTCGTATCCCATGCCCCGCCGCATGGCACAGCGCTGGATCGGAAACACGCTGGTCAGCACGCCGGTTCTTACGCGATTCGCACCGCCATCGAGCGAACGCAGCCGCTGCTGTCGCTGCACGGACATATCATCGAATCGCCCAAGGCCGGCGGTGCGATACAAGATCGCATTGGTCAGACGACATGCGTCAACTTGGGACAGACCGTCGGCGTGCTGCAATACGGCATCATTGAGATTGACGCCGCCGCGGGCTCGATCAAGTCCATCTCGCCGGGGCAAGAACGGTGAACCTGCTGCTGATCGGCTATCGCGGCGCCGGCAAGACCACGGTCGGCAATCTCCTCGCCCAGCGAATGGGATGGCGGTTTGCTGACACTGATGCCCATGTCGTTGAGAAGGCTGGAAAGTCGATCACTGAGATCTTCGCGACCGAGGGCGAGGCCGGATTTCGCCAGCGCGAGCGCAACGCGCTTCAGAGCCTGCGAAAGTTTGACCGCCAGGTGATCGCCTTGGGCGGCGGCACGGCGACTGAGCCGGAAAATCACAATTTGCTTCGACGCCTGGGAAAGTCCGTGTGGCTCAGGGCGCCTGCGGTGGTGCTGTGGTCGCGGATTTCGAAGGACCCGCCGTCGGCGGCCAATCGCCCCAATCTCACGCCCATCGGCGGTCTGCAGGAGATTGAGTCCGTCCTCGCCAAGCGTGAACCGGTCTATGAGGCCATCGCCGATCACATCGTGGACACGTTTACGATGAACCCCGAACAGGTCGCCGAAGCGATTGAGCTTTGGCATGAAGCCTGCGATTCCGCCGACGAATAATCCACGGAGGGTGGTCCCCGCGTGAGCAGCCCCGAGTTCTGGATTTTTCCCATTGCCATCCTCGGGGCGTGCGTCGGCAGTTTTCTCAATGTCGTGATCTACCGTCTTCCGCGTGGACTTTCCGTCGCCCAACCCCGCTGGTCATTCTGTCCGCAATGCGAACATCGCATTCGGCCCTATGACAATATTCCCATCTTTGGCTGGCTGCTGCTGCGCGGGCGCTGTCGCGATTGCAGGCTGACCATTGCATCCATGTATCCGGTCGTCGAGGCAATGACCGCGCTGCTGTTCGTGGCGGTGTGGGATGCACTCTTTATTGCTCGCGTGGTGTCGACCGGTCCGATGCCGCCAACGGTAGCCACCGGATGGCCGATGGCGGTGTCGCTGTTGTTTCTGTTTTCAGGCTTGATCGCCATGTCGGTCATGGACCTGGAGTCGTACACGGTTGACATCCGAATCTGCGTCGCCGGCGTTGTCGTCGGTGTGCTGGCCCATGCGGCGGGAGGCTGGCTTGCCGAATCGCCGGCGGGCGCGTTTATGCAATCCCGGAGCGACACGCTTCCGCCCGCCATGGTCCTCGCTTCGGTCGCAGCCGGTGCAGCCTGGGCCCTGTGGGTGTTCGTAGCGTCGCAATTGGACGGCGATGAGAACGCGTCGGCTCCACCCACCGACAATTCCACCCAAGCTGCCGACGACGCTGTACCCGAGAGCGTTGCACCTGCCGCGAGCGCCCCGGCAGAACCGTCGACGGTCGCGGCCGATACGGGTGGATCGGTCGGCGTCGTTCTGCTGGCCATCGTTATCGCGGCGATGAGCCTCTGGGTTACGTCACATGCCGACTGGCCCAGGGTCACCGCCCTCTCCGCCGGACAGCTTCGCGGCGTGATTGCTTTATTTGTGTTCATGACTGTGCTGATTTGCGCGTCAATCGTGCCGCGCGAAGCCGACGACGCAGTCTTCAACGAGATCGAGGCTCAGCGCGGCGATGCCCGGTCGATGGCCCTGCGCGAGTTGGCTGGATTTCTTCCGTCGCTCATCGGCGCGGCCGTGGTGATCTGGTGGTTGCAAAGAGTAGATTTGCTCGCAAAGGACTGGACGACCTACTCCCGAGTGCCGTTCTCGGCCTCGGGCGGTTCGGGTGCCGCCGCCTGGTCTTTGGGCTTAAACAGCCTGGCGGCGGCGGTCCTGGCCGCGGTGCTGGGTTGGACCGTACGAATCCTGGGTACGCTTGCCTTCGGCAAGGAGGCCTTCGGCACGGGCGACATTTACATCCTCGCTGCAATTGGCGCAGCTGCCGGATTGGAAATCGCCGTACTTGGCTTCTTCGTCGCGGCGTTTCTCGCGTTGGCCGGCGTTGCGATCATGCTGGTGCGAAAGAGAGCCCGCGCCGTGCCTTTCGGGCCTTGGCTTGCATTGGGCGCGTTTCTGGCTCTCTATCTGCGTCCCCCGCTGATGAATGCGTTGGCGCCGGTCCTCCGCTTCATCTGGGGCCGATGCGTCGGGCTGCCCGCTGACATCTTTTGAATCGCATTGATTTTACGTCCGAAAACACTTGACCAACCCCCGATAATCCGCTACACCATGCCTCCGCCAACCCTGCGGCGTGCGGAAATTGCGGGCGATGTTCAACATTTGTGGAGGAACACTTTGATGGCACGGACGACATTCGTTCGATTCTGTACTACTTGTTTGCTTGCTCTTGTGGCTATGTCCACCGGCGTCGGATGCGGCGCTGATGCCAAGGACAAAAAGATCGCGGACCTGACCGCTGAAAACGAGCAGCTTCGCCGTGACGTCGGTGATCGCGACAAGCAGTTCGCCGATTGCACTCAGCGCGAAGAAGACGCCCGTCGCACCATCGACGATCTGAACAGCCAGCTGGCCATGGCCCGCTCGCGGCCGATTTCTTCGACCCCGACGCCGATCGTGCAGAACATCCCGGCCAAGCCAACCACGACGGCCGATGGCTGGGTCACCATGCCGGACTTCGACATGATTTCGATCGAAGGCTCGGTGCTGTTTGAGTCGGGCCGCGCCGACGTGCGGCCGCAGGCCAAGTCCACCCTCGACCGGCTGGCCTCGACCATCCGGTCGCGCTACAGTGATCGCGACATTTATGTCTTTGGACATACCGACAACGAACCCATCAAGAAGAGCAAGTGGAAGGACAACTGGGAGCTGGGCGCCGCTCGCTCGCTGGCCGTTCTGCGGCAACTGCACAGCTCGGGCATCTCGTACTCCAACCTGGTGCAGGCCAACTGCGCCGAGTACCGCCCGACCGTTCCGAACGCGGGCGAGGCCGGCAAGAAGCAGAACCGCCGCGTCGAGTTTTATGCCGTCAAGCGCAAGGGCGGCAGCATTTCCACGAAGTCGGC
>CAYXEY010000299.1:0-6777 GCA_964464105.1 uncultured Planctomycetaceae bacterium | reverse complement strand
AATTACGCCAAGCTCTTTTGGAGAATATACATGCGGCTTAACTTAATGCCATTCGCAAATGTTCCCAATCTCGCCACATTCGGCGCACGTTCCAGCCCGGCATGGGTTTCAAACCAAACTCGGCGTCGATCACGGCGTCGTGTTGATCGGGGGAAAAGGCGTCCATTTCCTCAGGTGAGACAAACCAGCAAGGCGTATTCGCTTGCCAGTCGGCGAGCGCGCGGGTAGCGCCCGCTCGTCGCCGCTCGTCGAAGGCGTATTTCCGATAGACAATCGGCCACGCGGCGCCCGCGATCGTCATCGCCGCGATGAAATAGGTCGCGCGACGGCAGAGCGGGCGGGTCACTTTGGGGGTATAGCTTTCATCGAGCATTTCCGCGTCAAACGGCGTCCCGCATTCGGGACAACGTGCTTCCACCAGCCCTATCAGGGAGTAGCCGCACTGCTCGCACGTACGGTCTGCGGCCACGAACATGCGAAGCCGGGACAGAATTCCGCGGCTCAGCAATTCCACGACCGCGACCATCCCGAGCGTCAATGGGGCGTAAATGACGAGACCAAGCATGGCAGACAATGGGTTCTTGCGGCTGGGCACGAGGTCGATCGAGCCCCAGCTGATGACGAACCCCGCCGCCAGGGAATACCACACTAAATCCAGTCTGCGTTGGCGATTGAACCGCGAGAAGACCGCCGAGATGAAAACCGGCGGAATCCACAGCCACATCGCGCCGAGGAAAAACGGGTCCACTTCGGGGAAACCCCGACGTCCGAAGAGCGGCAGGCAGATCATGAAGTGAAGCAGGGCCCCGGCCACCAGGATCTTGCGGGCCAGGTCCGGATCAGCGGCGATTCGATCGCGAGCCATGTTGATCTTACGCCCAGCGGATCGTCAGGTTTCGTCAACATGCGCCAAAGTTCCACTTTGTTGCGAACGCGGGGATTGTGTTAGAATACCGCTATGGAAAAGCGCGGTCCTTGGAACGACATGCTGTTCAGGTACAGCGTCATCGGGTTGGTTGGGCTTAACCTCTTCGGAAGCTTTTCACCTTTCCCGCTTAAGAAGTGGCTCACAATTGCGACAGTCACAACGGCGGTCATCGCATTTGGCCGAATGATGCATTTGTATCGCATGCACCTCCGCGACGTGCACGATAGGCGCCGGCAACGGCGTACCCGCCACGCCTGATTGCTGCTTTTCGACCTCTGACCCCTTCTTCCAGCATCCCTTAGAATCCCCGCAACAGAACCCACCACGCAAGTGGTGGTCGTCATGCAGGCGTGGGTCCACCACCTGCCCGCCTGGGCGAACTAACCGCGGTGGGTTCTGATACAGCAGCCAAGGAACGATACAAGCATGAAATTCGCCCTCATCGGTCCGCCGCAGTCCGGCAAAACCACGCTCTTCTCCGCCATCACCGGCCGCAAGCCCGACCCTGCCCAAGCCATGCAGGAGCAGCTCGCCAGCGTGCTCGTGCCCGATGGCCGGTTGGATTACCTCGCCGAACTTTACAAGCCGAAAAAGTACACGCCGACTCACCTGGACTTCGTCGACATCCCCGGCGCCAGCCTGGCCGATGCCGCGGGGCAGGCGGCCTTCCGCAAGTCCATGGCCTCGGCTCGCAAGTGCGATGGCATCGTCATGGTCGTGCGCGGTTTCAAAAGCGACAGCGTCATCGAGTATCGCAACCGCATCAATCCCAAGGCCGATCTCGATGAGCTTCACGCCGAGCTGATCTTCGCCGACCTCGAGCAGGTCACCGCCCGCATCGAGAAGCTCGAGAAGTCCGTGCAGAAGCCCACCAAGACCCGCGATGCCGAGATCCGCGAACTGGCCATGATGAAGCGGGTCCACGCCGCCCTGGAGAAAGAGGCCCCGGTCTCCAGCGAAATTACCAACGACGAGGAGAAGCAGATCGCCGCCGGCTTCGGCTTCCTCACCCTCAAGCCCGTCATCGTGGTGGTCAACGTGGGCGACGATGCGATGACCGCGCCGCCGCCATTCACGCATGAGCATTCCCGCGCCACCATCGCGCTGTGTGCGTCAATCGAGGCCGAGATCGCCCAACTGGAAGCGGCCGACCGGCCGGCCTTCCTGGCGGACCTGGGCCTGAAGGAGCCGGCGGGCATCCGGCTGATCCAGACCTGTTACGACGCCGTGGGCCTGATCAGCTTCCTGACCTGCGGGCCGGATGAGGTGCGGGCCTGGACCATCCACAAGGGCGACACGGCGGTCGAGGCGGCCGCGAAGATCCACTCCGACATCGCCCGCGGCTTCATCCGCGCCGAGACGGTGGCCTACGACGATCTGAAAGCCAACACGGACATGAAGGGGGCGAAGAACGCGAATAAGGTGAGGCTGGAGGCGAAGGCGTATGTCGTGAAGGACGGGGATATCATCAACTTTCGGTTCAATGTCTGAGACGGTAGTCGATTATGCAGGAGCATCTCAAGCGCGCAAGTGAATTTTGGAAATCCGGCCAAAGCCTGAAGGCAGGAGAAATTGTCTTCAGTGCTTTGCCCGTAGCGGCTCGACCAGAGTGGGCCATTGGAATCCTGCACTACGTCGCTAGCCGAACGAAAATCGAGACCGCGGCAACCGGAAATCTCTTCCGCGTCGCAAGTAGTCCTGCGAATTGGAAACAAGCGCACTCTGCATTTACGAAGTTACGCGAAGAAACGCTCAGTTTAGAAAAATCTGATAATCGGCAAACTGGCGACCAGAAAACTCGATACCTTCAGCTATTGTTGTCAGAGTGCGTAGCGAAAGTGATTTACAACGCAACCGATCCTCCCGGTCCGTTTGATGACGATTCAGGGTGGTGGATTGTGGCTTGCCTACGCGACTTGGTTGACTTTATTGGCGAGAGTGAGTTCGCCGATGCTGCTTGGGCCGTAGTTTGCCAAGTGCAGTAGGGCGAGTCATCGACTTGCCAATTCGCGGGTCCTCAAGACCCAATGGCCCTTGTTCGGCGTTCAGACACCCTTGAAAAATGTTCGAAGGCCCTTGATCATCGATCGATCACCTTTGATCAACGAATGATCGCCCCCGACCAACGATCGAACACCGATGATCAAAGGCCGATAACCGATTATCAACGATTGATCATCGATGATCAACGATTGATAACGCCTTATAATTCGACGCAAGTCTTGCGCAGCCGCGTTTTCAGCCTGCTCCTGCGAGAATCCTTTCTCGCAGAACAGCCGTGGGAATCCGTTCCCACGAACGTCCGGCCGTGTCATCGCAGGAAGGGATTCCTGCAAAGATGGGTGCGAGAAGGGATTCTCGCACCAGCGAGTTCCTTCCGGGCTAACCTGGATTCGCCAGCTCGCGCATCGCGCTCACCGTCCGGCGCAACTCATCGACCAGCGCGGCCGGCGCGCGGCGCGACAGTCCCTCTACCATCGCCTCGTAATACCACAACGTGCCATCTCGCCCGCCGGTGAATTTGTCGAAGCTCGCCGGGCCTTGTCGGCGCAGGTCGGCCACGATGGAGCGGGCGTTGTGCAATTTGTCCGCGGCTGAGATGAGCAGGCTTTCGGGCAGGGCCTCGGCGAGGTGAGCGATATAGCGCTCCTTACGCTCCCGCCACGGTGGCTTGGGCTGTACGTCGGCATCGGTGCAGTCCGACACCATGCGGGCGACACGGGAGCCGAACTGGGCCTCGATCTCCGCGAGTCGCGGCGCGCCACCCTGATCTTCCACCACGTCATGCAGCAGCCCGGCGATGATCTGGTCCTCATCGCCGCCGAAATCCGCCACGATGCCGGCCACGCTCATGAGATGCGTGATGTAAGGGACGTCCGTCGAATTGCGCAGTTGAGAGGCATGCAGGCGGTTGGCGTAGATGAACGCACGTTCAAATCGGTCGGATAGGAGCATGGTGGAATGTTACGCGAGAACCCGCCCGCGGGCTCTTGCTTCTGGATTGTGGCACCGGTTTGCAACCGGTGATTTGTAAATCAGGTTTTCAACCTGAGGCAATTGGGCGTTCGAAGGGTGGTCAACCGGTTGCAAACCGGTTGCACAGGTCACCGGTTACAAACCGGTTGCACAGGTCACCGGTTACAAACCGGTGCCACAGCGCCCGTAGCAGTCAACGACTAAAGGCTAATGGCTTTTTCGAATTGCGCGTTATCATACTTCTGTCTCCGACTCGACCGCTGGAGGTGAACCATGCGACTGCGGATGCTTGCGACGCTGGCGCTGTTTGTCTGGATTCCCGCTGCTCAGGCCACCACCATGGTGTGGTTCGAGGCCCAACCGGTCACGGGGCCGACGTACGGTGCAAGCTACGGGCCTGGCCAGATGACCCGGCTGGGTTGCGACTTTTTCGCGTCGCCGGGTCCGCCCTATGCGTGTAGCTGGCAGGTTTCCATGAAAGCGGCCCTGGGCGCCGGGGGCATCGTCGAATGGTCGCTCGACTTGTTGACAGCGCCCGGCAACGGCGTTTCCCTCACCAATCCACAAATCGCACCCGGTAATCCATTCAACATTGCCCCGTCGCCCGGTACGGCAGGGACAGGGCCGTCACTACTGCAGTCAGCGCATGGAACTACTTTTACACCGGTGCAGCCGCAAACTTTGACTTTGCTGACCTTCAACCTGACGTGGACGTGGCAGGGATCCCATGCGGCGGCAGTCTTTGGCGGTCCCTCAGCCAATCCAGACTGGGTCTGGGTAAATGACACGACTGCCGATTATGAAATCGTGCAATTCGGTTCCAATCCGGCTGCGCCCGCATATGAAGGAACCGTCGGAGCCGCACCATTGATTTACCTTTTTCACATCCCCGAGCCATCATCGCTGACGCTGCTCGCGATCGGCGGAGTGGTTTGCCTGCGCCGACGGCGAACTTTCGGCTAATGGCCAATGGCCTTGTGCCAGATACAATCGCGCGATGCGAACTGCGCGAAGTCAAACTGTTGCGATCGGCTTGGCCTTGTCCGTCCTCGTGCAGTGCGGATGCAACCACGAGCCACGGGAGAGAAACATGGACACGCTGACGCCCGCTCCTGCTGATCAGGCCGAGTCGCTGCGGCAGGCATACGGCGGGCTCAATCGCAATGACATTCCGGCGTTCATCAAGAACTTTGATTCGCAAGTGGTGTGGACTGAGCCGTCCGAGTTTCCAGGCGGCGGGACCTATCGCGGGCTTGCCGCGGTGACGGCGCACTTCACGAAGTCGCGGGCCGACTGGGCCGAGGGGACCTGCGAGCCGCAGCGATTTATCGCTGCCGGCGACAAGATCATCGTGTTCGCGCATGTGCACGTGCGGCTGAAATACGAATCCGAATTCCGCGAAGGGGATATCGCGGATGTCTACACTTTTCGAGATGGCAGGGTCGTTGCGGCGCGCGTCTTCGCCGAACGCCAGGAAGCGCTTGATTGGGCGGGCGTCGGAGCCAAGCCGTGAGCCGTGGTAAGGCGCGATCTAATGTGCCAGGCCGACGATAAACCCAGCGCCAGCGCCGGCTTTGAACAATGAGACCCAATGAAAAGGGCGAGCCAATCGCATGGCTCGCCCTGAAGATTGTCGCGACAAATGAAAGCTCGGTATTACGACCGGCGGCGGTTGCGCTTCAAGAGCGCCAGCCCGCCGATGCCCAAAAGGGCCAGGGAGCCCGGCTCGGGCGTGATGGTCAGGTTGTAGGGGCCTTCGGAGAAAATGGCGGTGTCGACGTTGATGTAGTACAGGCCCGCGGCGGCGCCAGGAATCGTCACAACATCGGGAACATTGCCGGGAAGCGGGCTGTAGTTGCCCGTGCTGTCGTAGGATCCGGGGCTGTACACGAAGAGATCGTTGTCGCCGCCGCCGGTGTTGGTCAACGTGACGGTCATGTCGCCGCCCAGCCAGTTGAGCTGCCAGACGTCGTCGCCGCCTTCCCAGATGAAGAAGAAGTGACCGCCGCTGTCGAAGCCATCGTTGTCATCCGATGCGCCATTGGTGTTGCCATTAACCGAGCTGAGGTTGGCGATCGGGCCGAGGATGGGCTGTCCGGCGAAATCTGCGAGGGCCGAGGTGGTTGTCGCGAGCAGCAGTGCTGTGCAGGCGACGAAGTTCCGCATCTTGTACATGAAGTCTTCCCCTGTATGGAGGCGCTGGGCCTCGACTGGTGGATCAACCCGGTGAACTGCGACGGTCGGTGTGAACGCAAGCCCCCAAGGACAGGGTTAATGTTAACGGAATCGTCCGAATGACTCAACTTTCAGGGCCCCGGTCGTGGAATCTGGATGCACGAGTCCGGAATGACCATGACAGGAAGGGTCACCTGGATCGCAGTGGCCTGCGTTTGCTTGATTGCGGGTAATTCGCAACCGACAGCTGGCTACTTTTTCTTCCTTACAGGGACTTTCTTCTTAGGTTTCCCCTTGATGCCTGCGTGCCTTAATGTCTTCGTGCCTTTCGCACTTCCCGCAGCGATCTTGCGCCGGCCGGGCTTAAGTCCGGGGCTCTTTCCGATCACCTGCGCCTCGACGCTCAGTACTGCAGGCAAATTCGATGCGATGGCCTGCCAGCTCTTGCCGCCGTTGGGCGAGCAATAGACCTGCCCGCCGGTTGTGCCGAAATAGACGCCGCAGTCATCCAGCGTGTCCACGCTCATCGCTTCGCGGAGCACATTCACATAGCAGTCTTTTTGCGGCAGACCCTTGGTCAGCGGCTCCCAATGGTTGCCGCCGGTCTTGCTGCGGAACACACGGAGCTTGCCCTCGGGCGGATAGTGCAGCGAATCGCTCTCGATCGGCACGACGTAGATCGTCTCCGGCTCGTGGGC
>CAYXEY010000298.1:0-6795 GCA_964464105.1 uncultured Planctomycetaceae bacterium | reverse complement strand
ATAGTCTGGGCGTGTAGGATTCGCGGGACACACTTTACGAATCGTGTGACCCGCGGGCGTCCGAGGCAGCCCGGCGCTTTCGGACGTGTGGCTTCGCGGCTGCCATCCTAGCCAAGCGTGGAATTGAAATGCACGCGGATATGCGGACGTTTTCGCGATTTACCGCGAAATGTTACATCAATACAACAAATGTCCTACCGCTCCCCGGCCCGCTCATAACCCCGCAAGCCGATAGTCTGTCGGCGTGACCTCTGTCATTTCCTTGAACACCCGGCAGAAATACCCCAGGTCGTGATACCCGCAGTTCAATGCGATCTCCTTCAGCGGGCTCTTGTAGGTCTTCAACATGAACTTCGCCCGGTCGATGCGCACCAGCGTCAGGTAGTCCCTGAACTGCATGTTTCCCTCGCGCCGGAACAGCCGCGACACATGATTTGGCGTCAGCCCGAAGTTCTTGGCCACCGATTCGCGCGTAATTTGATTCTGGTAGTTTTCCTGCACATACAGGCATAATGCTTCGTATGAACGGGCCGCCTTGCGCGGGTGCGACTCCGCCCGGCTGGTAAGATTCTGCAAGCAGGCTCGCAACAGCGATTCTGCGACCATGCAGTCCAGGGGCGCATTGCAAGGCTGCAACGCGAGCGCCGTCATTGCCGCCAGCAGGTGTTGTGTAAGCCCCTCATGCAATCCCAGGCTTGTCTTGAGCGCCGGTGGGGGCTCGTCGCGCCGTCCGTCGTGGGCAACCAGGCTTACTCCAATGTGTGATTTTCCAAACAGGATCGTGAGCACCTTCACTGGCGTCGCCCACTCCGGCCGGTTCCAGCAGTTTCTCCCGGCGAAAAGCGCATCGCCCCGGCCCACGACGGTCCGGACCGTACGCGCATCCTGGGCCATCTCCATGTGCTGCCGGCCCGAAAGTGGCACCGATAATCGCGGGAAATTGGTCACGTAGGCCAGCACCGGCGGCGCCACCGTAGCCTGCGCGAAGTGCACCTTGCGGATGTGGGTGCGCTTCAGATACGCAGCCAACTCCTCCGCAATCTTCGCGCGGGCACTCTCGGAATTGACGACCATTCATTCACGCCCCGTATGCGGAATGATACATTAATCCCATGAATGCCACATCATTCATGTTTTGTGAACCGGCATGATATCGAGTAGTGTAAAAGTACGCGGGAACCCCGCGCTCGCCGCGTCTGGAGCCGGCTTCGATTTCATGGTTGAACAACTCAAACAAATCAGGCAGCATTTATTGACGGGCGTCTCGTTTGTCATCCCTTGCATTGCATGTGGTGGCATTCTTATCGCTACCGCGCTGGCGTTCGCACCCATGGTGCCCGGCAAGGGCCCGTCTCCGGAAGACTCGCCATTGCTCAGCCTCATCCTTCAAATCGGCGTAGCCGCGTTTACACTCGCGCTTCCGATTCTGTCTGGCTACATTTCCCATGCCATGGCCGGCAAACCAGGTCTCATCCCCGGAATGATCGGCGGGTATTTGGCCGCTGGTTTCGACGCCAAGTTGATTTTCAATGCAACAGAGCTTGCCAGTCGAGGACTTGCAGCAAATGACCGAATCGTCGCTGGATTCCTCGGCGCGATTCTCATCGGTTTGATCGCCGGGTGGCTCGTCAAGTTGATCAAGGGCATCCCCGTTCCCAAATACGTCAAGCCGATCATGCCCATTCTGATTATTCCAATTGTCTCTTCCGTCGCCGTGGGTGTCCTGATGATCATGGTGCTGGGGGTGCCGATCGCCAATCTCATGGCGATGCTGCGCTCTTGGTTGCAGGGCCTCAGCGCGGGAAACGCTGTGCTGCTGGCAATGATTCTTGGCGCGATGATCGCTTTCGACATGGGCGGCCCCGTCAATAAGGTGGCATTCTTCTTCGGCGCCGCGATGATCAAGGAGGGCAACTACGCCATCATGGGCGCGTGCGCCGCCGCAATTTGCACACCGCCCCTGGGCCTCGGACTGGCGACGGTCATTCAACGCGGCTTGTGGCGCGAGGACGACCGAGAAGCTGGAATCGCCGCCCTGGCGATGGGCATGATCGGCATCACCGAGGGCGCCATTCCCTTTGCCGCTTCCGATCCCTTCCGCGTCATTCCCTGCATCGTGCTCGGCTCGATGACCGCAGCCGTGGTTGCCATGCTTGGCAGCGTGGGAAATCACGCGCCGCACGGCGGACCCATTGTTCTGCCGGTGATCGACCACCCGATCATGTACATCGTTGCGATTCTCGCGGGCACCTTGGTGACCGCCGTCGCGATCAACTTGCTGAAATCCGTCGCCCACAGACGCGACCCCCAATTCGCGGAGGCCGCTGCATGAAGATCATCGCCGTTACTGCCTGTCCGACCGGCATTGCGCACACTTACATGGCCGCCGAACAGTTGGAAAAAACCGCCAAGATTCTTGGTCACCAGATCAAGGTTGAGACCCAGGGCGCGATGGGAATCGAAAACGAACTTTCGCTCAAGGACATTCGCGAAGCCGACATCGCCCTCTTCGCCGTCGACATCGAAATCGAAAAACGCGAGCGGTTTGACGGCAAGAAGATTGTGCAGATACCCGTAAAGGAAGCCATTAAGGATCCCAAGGCAGTATTTGAGAAACTCAAGCTATGACCGTTCAGAGCGGTCTATGAAAACCAAGAGCCGGCGGAAGGACCGACCATCTGACCGCAGCATGAACACATACGAACACGCATTTCAATGTCCCCTGGCCAACGGCTTACACGCCCGCCCCGCGAGTCGGCTAGCCGATGTGGCGACGCGTTTCACGTCGGAGATCACTCTGACCAATGAGCGCACTGAGGCGGTTGGCAACGCCAAAAGCGTCCTTGCCCTCGTCGCCATGGACGTGCGCCGCGGTGACGGGTGCCGCGTCCGCATTCAGGGCGCCGACGCCCAGCCGGCCCATGCCGCCATGCGCGAATTTCTCTCCAACGTTATGCCGGTCTGCGATGAACCGGTCCCCGCCGCCAGCGTTGAATCCGAGGTTCAGCTTCCCCGCTCGCTCAAGAAAGTGATTTCCACGCCTCACGTCGGAACGCCCGTTTGCGCCGGCATCGGCCAGGGCGCCGTCGTGATTGTTGGAGGCTTGGCCCTGCCAGCCGAATTGGCGACAGACCCTGCTTCGTCGATTGAAGACGAGCGTCGCAACGTTCGCACCGCCGCCGCAGCGGTCCGCGCCTCGCTTGAAGGTCGGCTCGCGACTCGTCCCGGCGAGGTCGAAGCCGGGGTCCTTCGCGCCCACCTTTCCATTGTGGGCGACGTCGCGTTGCATGATTGCATCGACACTTGCATCGCCAAAGGCCGCCAATCAGCGGCCTATGCCATCGTCGAAGCCGGCCGCGTGTTTGCCGCCAGACTCGGTGCCGCCGAAAGCGCCTACATCCGCGAGCGCGCTATCGACGTCGAAGACATCTGCATGCAATTGCTTGAGCACATCGGCGGCAATGGATCTCGCGTCGGTGAGATCAAACTCAGCGGCCCATCAGTCATTGCCGCGGAAAACCTCACGCCGCGGCAATTGCTTGGCCTCGACAAGCGCCTCGTCGCGGCGCTTGTCCTCGGCCACATCGGGACGACCTCGCACACCGTCATTCTTGCCAGATCCTTCAACATCCCCACGATCACGGGCGTGTCCGACGTCCGTACCAGGCTGCCCGCCGGCGCCGAAGTGATCGTCGACGCCAACATCGGTGTCGTCATTCCGGACGTTACCGACGCTGTCCGCCGCTACTACGACCGCGAACGCCGCAAATATGCCCTGCGTCGGGAGCGGTTCGCTCAGTACATCAGTCCTCCCGCGAAGACCCGAGATGGTCACCGGATCGACGTTGGCGCCAATGTCGCCACGATCGACGAACTCCCCGGCGCATTGGAACTTGGTGCCGCGGGCATCGGTCTGTTCCGCACCGAAATGCTCTTCATGGATCGCGATGGCGCTCCCTCAGACGAGGAACAATTCAAAGTCTACGTTCAGGCGGCCCGCGCCGCTGCAGGCCGCGACGTGATCTTCCGCACCATCGACATCGGCGGCGATAAGCCGCTTCGCTATCTCAACCTGCCGGAGGAGGCCAATCCATTTCTCGGCTATCGCGGCGTACGCATTTATCCCGATCATCGCGCTGTAATCATGTCGCAGCTCCGCGCGATCGTCCGCGCCTCAGCCTTCGGCAGGGTCTGGATGATGGTGCCGATGATCTGTTCGGTTGAAGAGGTCCGCTGGATCAAGACCTGTATTGCCGAGATACAGGCCGAGCTTCGTAGTAAGAACATCGCCTTCGATGCCAAGATGCCCATCGGCGTGATGGTCGAAGTGCCCGCTGTCGCCTTCATCATCGATCAGCTCGCCGCCGAGGTCGACTTCTTCAGCATTGGCACCAACGACCTCATGCAGCATTTTCTCGCCGTTGACCGCACCAGTGATAAAGTCGCCGGTCTCTACAGTCCGCTGCACCCCGCCTTTCTGCGATTGCTCGACAAGATCGTCGCCGACGTCCACCGCCACGGCCGCTGGATCGGCATGTGTGGCGAAATGACACGCAGTCCGCGAAACCTCCCGCTGCTCATCGGACTCGGACTCGACGAGATCAGCACGGCCGCCGCGGAGATTCCGGCGTTGAAAGCAGCGATTGCCGAGCTTTCCGCCGACCAATGCCGTCGGACGCTCGCCGAGGCGATGAACGCCCGCACCATCGCTGAAGTCGACGCCGTGCTGGATTCATATCACGACCTCGGCGCCGCACACCGCATGATCGAGCCGGGATTCGTCATTCTCGACGCTGAAATCGAAGGCAAGGAGGAAGCGATCAAGGAAATGATCGATGCCTTTTATGCCGGTGGCCGCACCGATACGCCGTTCACACTTGAAGCCGCGGTCTGGGCACGGGAACAGTTGTGTTCCACCGGTCTCGGCCATGGCTTTGCCATCCCGCACTGCAAGACCGACGCGATCAACTCTGACACCATCGGCCTCATCCGCTTCCGTAACGACGTTGAGTGGCAGTCAATCGACGGCCGGCCCGTCCGCTGCATGATCCTCCTTGCCACGCGCGCCACGCAAACTAATGGCACACACATGCAGGTTTTTTCGAAGCTCGCTCGAAAATTAATGAACGACGATTTTCGCAACCGCCTCCTCGCCGCTCCCGACCGCGACGCGATCCTTGCCTTCCTTGCAGAGGAACTCGGGCTGTCCGCGAATTAACGCGCCAGTGGTCTCATTTCTACCTGTTCGAGTCATGTCAAATTTCAAGCGTCGGGAAAGCCAACGGATCGGCCCGCGGAAGCGCGTGCCGTGGCGAATTTTGAGAAGACGGCCTAGCATTGACGCCGGCTGTCCTCCCCAATGGAGTTCAAAGATGCAAGCGCAATGTGGTGTTCATTCAATTGCGTGGTTGATCGTTTTTCTAATCGTGGCGGAGTCTAATGCAAAGGCGGCGTCTGGCGACACAACGATTCCGGGATTTCGCAACCGGATCACCGGCGAATTGATCAAATACCACTCGCCGGATCCTGGCATGACGCAGGCGCTGGTGGTACGTTCGGTTGATGCCGACCGACGAATCGAATGGGAAACGGAACCGGTCCCGGAGCGAATTGAAGAGGAGTTCGTGTCGTTCGTCTGGCTCTTCGCGCTCGATGTGAACCCTGCGGCCCATCGATTCAAATTGAGCATCAATGGTGAGCATTGTTGCGAATTCAGCAATCCCTCCACCGACAGCGAAAGGGACTGGACGATCAATGGTCAGCGCGGCTCGACTTTCAGATTTCGTGCTACGATGGTTGACCGGTTCGGCGATCTGATGGGATATGCGATTCTGCGCGTACCCCGCGCGGAACTAAAGCCCGGAAAGCCGCTCCGAATCTCCGTCGCCGGTGAGTCTGCCGGAAGTCAGGCCTGGTACATCACATTTCCATCAGTGGTTCGCGAAGACGCTGTGATGTCAGTGCGCCCGGCACTCGTGCGCGGCAAGACGGGGAATTACCAACCCATCGTAGTCACGATTACCCACCTGGGCTCGCCGCAGGAAATAACGCTGAGCACGTCATTCGGTATCGACGAACGTCATCAACTGGAACTCGGGGGCAACCACTTCGAGCTTCAATATCCCGAGGTCTCGGAAGGCAAGGAGATCACTGTTCGCGTACTGGCCGGCGCCAAAGAGCTTTACACACGATCCATAATGCTCGCTCCCGTGCGCCATTGGACAATCGACCTGGTGCAACATGCGCACACGGACGTGGGCTACACGCGTCCCCAGACGGAAATACTCCCCGAACACCTGCGATTCATCGACACTGCTCTGGATTACTGCGAAAAAACCGACGGCTATCCCGACGACGCCCGCTTCCGTTGGACCTGCGAAGGCTCGTGGGCGGTGCGCGAATACCTCAAAAGCCGGACACCGGCGCAAATCGACCGATTGCGCCGCCGGGCGAACGAGGGCCGCATCGAAATTACCGGTATGTTTCTCAACATGTCCGAGCTGATCGACGAAGCGAGCTATGCCGCGTTCCTGCGCCCGATTCGGACGTTCCGCGAGCACGGCCTGCCCGTCACGACCGCAATGCAGGACGATGTCAACGGCGTGGCCTGGTGTCTCGCGGACTACTTTCCGAAAATCGGCATCGAATATCTCGTCATGGGGCAACACGGGCATCGCGCGCTCATTCCCTTTGAGATGCCGACCTGCTTCTGGTGGGAATCGCGATCAGGCAGTCGCGTGTTCGCCTATCGTCCCGATCACTATATGACGGGCAACTTCTGGGGCGTACACACCG
>CAYXEY010000297.1:0-6836 GCA_964464105.1 uncultured Planctomycetaceae bacterium | reverse complement strand
AGCAACGGCCACGCCCAACAGCCCGCCGCCCCCTCCGGCACCTTCAACAGCGGTGAGGCAAATCGCGCCCGCGCCGATGAACGAAAGCAGAAAGGCGCCGATCAACTCGGCCATCATTTTATTGACATTTGACATATTCAGGTTCTCCTCAAACCGGCGAGCCGGCGCCGCGGATCAATCGCCAGGTCAGGCTCGCCCGCACCGCGCCGATACGAACCGTAGATTTCTGGAGTGCGTCTGTCAAGAGAGGCCATCGCGGCGGAACCATTCCTTGGGGGTACGGGCGACTTGTCCCACGACGAGGCAACCGGCAGACCTGAACTGCATATTCCGCTGCCTGAACCCGCCGTGCTGGGGCAGTTGGAGTCATCGTTTTTGGGGCTGTTTCCACGGGTGCACGGTGATTCGCCCTTGATGAGATTCAGAACACCCACTAGATTTAACTGCCTGATTGGTCGACTCGACGCAGGCGGGGCAGGCATTCCGCACGAATGAATGATCGATGCCGCCGCAAACCTCTGATTGATCCGAATGGGTGAGCCATGAAGATACTGGCGTTGTGTAAATACGTCCCCGAGTCGACCACCAACATCAAGGTCAAGGCCGACGGCAGCGGCATCGAGACCGCCGGCGTGAAATACGTCATGAACCCGTTCTGCGAGTTCGCCGTCGAGGCAGCCCTGCAGTTCAAAGAGAAGAACACCGCCGCCAAGGCCGAGGTGACCGTGCTCACCGTCGGCCCGGCAGGACACGTCGAAGTGCTGCGCACCGCAATGGCCATGGGCGCCGATCATGCAATTCATCTGGCCGACAACAAGTTCGTCGGGCTGGATGAATTGGCCACCGCAAAGGTCATCGCGGCGGCCATCAAGACTGCCGGCTTCGATCTCATCTTCGCCGGCAAGCACGCCATCGATTACGACAGTGGACAGGTCGGCCCGGCCCTGGCCGAGGCGCTCAACCTGCCGCACGCCGGCGCCGTCACCAACATCGAATGGGCCGGCGATTTCAAATCGTGCACCGTTCGCCGCCGCATCGAAGGCGCGGAAGAGGTCATCGAACTCAAGCTGCCCTGTTTGATCACCGTCGAGAAGGGTCTCTGCGAGCCGCGCTATCCGTCGCTGCCGGGTTTGATGAAGGCCAAAAAGCGCCCGGTCGACACCAAGGACGCCGCGGCATTGGGATTGCCCGCCGATCTGTTCACCAAGGAAGGCTCGGGAACATGGATGGGCGAGTTCGCCCCACCGCCACCGCGTCCGCCGGGTCGCATGCTCAGCGGCGAACCAGCTGACATGGCGAGGGAACTCGTTCGCATCCTGCGAGACGAAGAGAAGATCATTTAGCGATCTCGCTCACCGTCATTTGTTGGTCAAGCCTTGAACCGCCCTGCTGCGCCAAATGCAACGAATCGACGGCAGTTGAATGCCGTCGATCGGCTCATGCTCGTTTCGCATGATGGGCTGCGGCGGCTCGGGCATGCCGGGTTTTCGTGTCAGTCGCATGTCTGGTTGGATGGACTAATCGATACCGAACGTCTCACCGCGGCGCTTGGCCGTCTCGTCCGGCGACATCCAGTCGTGACGAGCCGGATCGTCGAAACAAGCCGCGACAATACTGAATGGCATTCGGCTGGCGATGTGACTCCGGCATTGCGAATCCATGCACTGGGCGACGATGCTGAATCAACTGTGCAGTGCCAGGCGGAGGCCTTGCTGGCCGAGGAATGGAATCTCGACGCGGTCGATCCGATCGCATTTCACCTGCTGCGGCATCCGGGTGTACGCGACGTGCTGATCGTTCAGTGGAACCATGCCCTCATGGATGGCAAGGCCCCGGAGCTGATGCTCGCGGAGTTGAACCGCCTGAGTTCCTCCGAAACCGCATCTGAATCTGACACCTGTCGCGATGACGCAGGCGGAATGACCGAGCTGCTCCTTCGCCACTCACCCTGGCGGCGAACCGTCGCCGGCTTGCGAATCATTTCATCGCATTTGTTGCCGCCCCCGCCATCGATCACGCTCGAACCGCAGCGCAAGCCTGCTTGGGTATTTGCACCCATCCGAATCGCGGTGCGCACGCTCGACGCGGCGGCCACGTCAGCCCTGAGCAATCGCGTCAAGCTTGCTTGCGGCATGGTAAACCTCACGCCGGCCATCCTGGCCAGCATCTACCGCGTCATGGCTCGCCTCACGCCGCGATCGATCACGCGTCGCTCGATCTTCCGGACCGACGTGCCGCTCAACCTCCGTCCGCCGGGCGCAACTGGTCCGATCTTTCGCAACTTCATGTCTTTCATCTCGCTGTATGCGAAAAAGGACGAATTGGAATCACGCGACGGGCTCACCCTGCTGCTCCATCGGCGCATGCGCGAGCAACTCGCCCGCGGCGCCGACATCGGCAATCTGGCCCTGATGGAATGGGCGAGTGGCCACGCCGGCCTGCTCCACGTCCACCTGCTTGGACGCATGCAGAAACACCCGCTGTCGCTCGGCTTCGGATTCCTCGGGCCCCTCGCCGCTGGGTTGGACAACGTGTTGGGCGTATCGATCGAGCGGTTCTACACGCTCAACATGGCCATGTCGCCGCCCGGCCTGACCTTGCAAGCCAACTTCTGCCGCGATCGACTCAACCTTGCGGCGACGTACATTGAGGCGGTCATTCCAGAATCACTCGCGGCGAAGTTTCTTGACGGCGTGGTTGACGACTTAATCAACTCCAGCGTTGCGTGAATGAAGAAAAAGAGCCGGGCTGAAGACAGCCCGGCTTTGAACGAAATGCACTCTTGTTTTCGATTTACGGATTCAACAGCGCCGTCACGAAGTCGGCGACGTCGAGGCCATCAATGTTTGTGTCGACATTCATGTCCGCATTGTTGATATCGCAGCAGGGAAATAGAAACGCATATCCAGCCGGGCTCATCACCGCCTGGATGAACGGGTTGATGTCGGGGACGTCGACGGTTCCATCGCAGTCCATGTCGCCCAGCAGCGGCGGCGGATTGCCGAACGTGCCGTCAACGCGAACGTTTTGTGTCCGAACGTCTGTATTGCCAGCCGACCCGTTGCCGAATGCAAGGATGTGATACCCGCACGCGCTGATCCCCGAAGTCAACCGCGACTTGTCCTCACCGCCATTGGAGGCCGGGAGTACATCCCAGATGATGTTCTGCTCGGCATTAACGTGCGCGCCGGCGATCACGCGCGTTGTCGCCGCGGTTGTCTTCATGTAGTACACCGCCACGCCATCGCCCAGCAGTTGGGCCTGCACAAATGACGGCTGAGTTGTATTGGTCGTGGGCAGCAGCGTGACGCCCGTGTCGCCCCATAATCGGAGGCCGTCGCTGTCGTACTTCTGCACGAACACGCGGTTCTGTGCCTGTGTCGCCGAATCCGTCTCCGGCGAGGCCAGGTAGTACTCTTCGTTCACTGCGTCGTATGCAAGTCCGGCGCCGACGCGAATTCGCCCCGGTGTGCTGCCGGTATTCGCCTCGGAAGCGGGAAACTTCGGCGTGCCATCTGACAAAATGTGTTGAATAAGCGCGTCGCGATTCAGCCCGCCTTCATACCATCCGAAGACCGCGCCGCCCTGTCCGTCCGGCAGGAATCGCGGGAAATAGCCATTCGTCAAACCAGAGGCGGTATGAATCGCAATGGGCAGGCCGCCGCCCCACTGCGGCGCACCGGCGCTATCGTATTTCTGGGCGTACAAGTGCCTTGCCGATGTATTGCAGTTCGACCCGTTGCAGCGCACAAAAAGCACAACCAGACCGCCATTTTCAGCCGCCTGCACATCAGACGTCGAAAACGGACGGGGTGTCGGCGGAATGGGATCGCCCTGCGAAATGGTGGTCCACTGCGGGATGCCGTTTGCGTCCACCTTCTGGATTTGCGTCTGCGTTGGTGCCGTCGTTCCGTTCCAGATCACACCGATACTGCCGTCGGACAACAAGGCCAGACTCGGAGGTGAGCCGATCATGTTGCCAGCGCCCAGGTTGACGCCGGCAGCGCCATTCCAGAGCAGATTGCCGGCGGGATTCACCTTCTGGACCGTCACCTGGTTCGGGGTGACGCGGTCATCGGTGAATCCGATGTAGGCGTTCACGCCGTCCGTCACCATCACGTAATCCGAAACGGCGGTGGTTGCACGATCGGCGATAAGAATGCCGTTGTGCACCCACAGTTCTTCGCCTCGCGCGTTGAGTCGCTGCATGCGAACGTCATAGCCGCCGGGAAAGTTGGAATACCAACTGATATAGCAGCCGCCGTCGTTGGTAGGCGCGATCTTAGGTTGAATCTGATCGCCCGCTCCATCGCCGATCGACAGATTCGTTGTCGTATCGCTGGACCATTGTGCAAATGCCGCCGGTGGCAGCCAGATTGAAGTAAGCGCAGCAGCAACGACGGGTGCGAGACACCGCTTCAAAGCCATGGATTTCCCTTTCATTCGGCCCGCAGGGCATTGTACCGAATGACCAGGTGAAACTGCGATTTCAGTAATGAAATGGGGGCTTTTTTCGCAAAAACCTGATTCAATAAAGACCTAAGACAGCTTCACGCCATGCGAGGCCAATGCCGCCGCGTCGGTCGGAAATATCCGCAGCAGGGCGTCCATGCCGGTCATGGTGAAGGCCTTGAGCAGCTCCTTGCGGACGCAGCAAAGCGAAATGGTCCCCTTGATGGCTTGCGATTTGCGATGCAGGGTGGCCAGGACACCCAGGAATTGCGAGGAGAGCAGCTTGACGTTCGACAAGTCAATGACCAGCTTCTGCTTGTTCTGAGCATCGATCAGCGGGTAGAGATCTCTGGCCAGCGCCTCGATCTTGGGTGCTTCCAGAATCGCCGGCTCCATCAGGGTCACCACGGTGACGCCGGCATAATCCTGAATCATCATCCGCTCTGCCGACATGTGAAACTCTCATGAGCGATCCGCACAAAGCAGCGCTTGTGCGAGCAATCGTCCTCTGACTGTACCATCGAATTGCCTAAAAAAGAACCCCCCGCGAGACGCAGGGGGTTCATATTCACAAGACGCGTGGAAACCGCTTGGAAGACGGCCCCCCGCAACCCGCGGGGGATTCCGTTTACCGGCGATCCATGAAGATCCGCAGCAGGTACCAGAGCATCAGGGCGACTGAGGCAAACAGCTGCAGCGACGCGCTGACATATCGATCAGTCGGATAGGTCCGCAGAATGTTCGACGTGTCGTAAAGAATTGCGCCGCCCGCCAGAGCCACCATCGCGACTGAGAAGAAGGTGCCCAGCTCAAAGCCGAACAAGATGCTGGCCACGATGGCGACCATGGCACAAATGCCGCCCCACATCAGAATGCCACGCAGGAAACTGAAGTCCTTGCCGGTTCCGACCGCGATGCAGGTCAGCCCGACGAAGCCCAGGATGGTGCAGGCCGCGGCGCTCTTGATCGCGCCCGGTGCGTAGTTGTCGGCGACCCAAAGAAGCGGCACAAAGATGATTGCCTCGGCAACAACATAAAGGGCCAGTCCGCCGTATTGCGCAGGAAGCGAGATCGCGCTGTTGGCCAACCGCGAAGCCAGCCAGGAAACTCCCATGAACGCACCCAGGACCAGCAGCCAGCTCATCTGACCGCCACCCATCAATGCGGAGGTGATCC
Source organism: uncultured Planctomycetaceae bacterium (assembly GCA_964464105.1). GTDB lineage: Bacteria > Planctomycetota > Phycisphaerae > UBA1845 > UTPLA1 > CAYXEY01. Next base: position 1,208 of record CAYXEY010000297.1, on the reverse strand, counting down.
TGTCGGCCAGACCGCTCTTGAAGATGGCAACCTCCAGGCCGACGAAAGCCATGATTGCCCCGAGCAGGTGCAGATAAGTCCGGGTGATGAAGGTCTTGCGATCGACCTGTGTCATCGGGACCGCGACCGATCCGAAACCCGCGCCCTCAAACTGAGGATCGTTGTTCCAGGGACCGCCGGCGTTGTTGGAATATGCCATCGCACCTGCTCCTTTGCTTCAAACGTTCACCATGCATCATGGCCGCCAACGGCCGCGGCCATGCCACTCAATCAGCAGCCTGCCATTCTTACAGTGGGCACGCCACTGAATATATCGGGATCATAGACGGTCTACGGCAAATGTCAGTTTACCGTCCAAGTGTCGCCTTCGTTAAACAGCTTTTCCAGCGTGCCGCGGCCTTTTGCCAGCCCGGTGTCGACCTGCTTCTTGACCTCGTTCTCAAAAATCGGTGCATCGACCGAACGGAAGACGCCCATCGGCTCCGGGAAGTGCGGATAGTGCATCCGGCTCAGGGCGAAGGCCAGGCCCGAGTCTGGCGCTTTCTCGTCGTGGAAGAGCAGATCGTCTTCCTTGATGTCACCGCCCAGCGTGACGATCTCGGGGGTCATTCCGTTCATGCGGATGCCCTTCTCGCGGTCCTTGCCAAAGATCAGCGGCTTGCCGTGTTCGAGCATCAGCGTGGTGTCGGCCTTGGTGTCCTTGCCGCTGGCATATTCGAACGCCCCGTCGTTGAAGACGTTGCAGTTCTGATAAATCTCGACAAACGACGTGCCCTTGTGCTCATGCGCCCGCTTGAGCACATCGCAAAGGTGCTTCACATTTGTGTCCATGGTCCGAGCGACAAACGTCGCCTCCGCGCCAAGGGCGAACGAGAGCGGATGAATCGGGTTGTCGACCGAGCCGAACGGGGTCGACTTGGTCTTCTTGCCGAGTTCCGACGTGGGTGAGTACTGGCCCTTGGTCAGACCGTAGATGCGGTTGTTGAACAGCAGCACGACCACATCCAGGTTGCGGCGGATCATGTGCATCGTGTGATTGCCGCCGATCGACAGTCCGTCGCCGTCGCCGGTCACGATCCACACGGCCATGTCAGGCCGGGCGGTCTTCACGCCGGTCGCGACTGCCGCCGCGCGGCCGTGAATGGAGTGAATGCCGTAGGTGTTCATGTAGTACGGGAAGCGGCTGGAGCAGCCGATGCCCGACACGA
>CAYXEY010000296.1:0-6849 GCA_964464105.1 uncultured Planctomycetaceae bacterium | reverse complement strand
CCTGGCCCGAGGGCCGCAAACCGGGAGGACATCCAAAGACGGCCGTCGCTTTGTCATCGCCGCCATCTCTTCGCCCCGCCAGCACCGCGTCGCGCAGGGCAATGGCCGTGCCGCTGGGGGCGTCGGCCTTGAACCGATGGTGGGCCTCGGTGATCTCCACGTCGTATTCGGCATTGAGCGCGGCGGCCAGTTGCCGTGTGACCCGCAGCAGCACGTTGACGCCCACGCTCATGTTTGGCGCATGCACCACGGGAATCTTCCGCGATGCCGCCGCGATCCGCTCGCGCCCCGCCGCATCGTGACCGGTCGTGCCGATGACGATGGCCCGGCTCGACGACAGGCACATATCGAGAAACGCCGGCGTAGCAGCCGGAGCGGTGAAGTCGATCATGACATCGAACGGCGCTGTCGCACTCGTAGTGATCGGCACGTTGAGAGATGCGACGCCCGCCAGCACACCAGCGTCCTGACCCATGCATGGCGAACCAGCGGCCTCCAGCGCGGCGCTCACGCGCAGATCGCGCTCAGCCGCGGCCAACGCGATGATTCGCCGCCCCATGCGCCCGGCCGCGCCGGTGATCGCCAATGAAATGGACATAAAGCGCCTCCGGCAATAAGAATTCCGTACTTTGTATGGCGAATGATACGTTGAATTGAGAGAACAAAAAACCGGCGAGCACCGATCAAGAGACCGGTGCCACAGTCCACCGGTTGAAAACCGGTGCCACAAGCTCATGGCTCATGGCCCATTGCTGACGGCTTCGCTCAATGTCCCGGAAGGTGCGCGATCAGCGCGTCGATCTCGGCATCGGTGTTATAGAAGTGCGGACTGGCGCGCAACCGACCCATGCGCTGGGCGATGATCGTGCGGTACTCCTGCTTGAGGTGCGACACGATTCGCGAGTGATCGTGCGTGTCGCTCACGAACGCCACGATTCCGCTGGCCTCGCCGCTCTCACGCGGGCTCACCACGCGATAGCCCTTGCGGCGCACGCCCTCGACCAGCTTGTCGGTCAGTCCGCGCACGCGTTCCCAGATCTTGTCGACGCCGATTTCGAGCAGCCAGCCGATCGAGGCGCCGAGTCCCCAGATGCCGGCGAGGTTGTAGCTGCCGCCGTCAAATCGACGGGCGTCGTCACGGAAGTCGAGCTTGTAGGCCCCGTAGTCCTGGGCGTTCTTCACGTTCAGCCAGCCAATGCTCGTCGGACGCAACAGGCCGAGCAGCTCGTGGCGGCAGTAGAACAGCCCCACGCCCTCGGGCCCCATCATCCACTTGTGCGCCCCGGCCGAAAGAAAATCGATCTTCATGCCGCGCACGTCCATGGGGATGACGCCGAGGCTCTGAATCGCGTCGACGAAGAACAGCACCCCGCGCTCCTGGCAGGCGTTACCCAGGGCTTGCAGATCGGCCCGGTGTCCGCTGGAGAACTGCACGCTCGAAACCGTCACCACGCGGGTGCGGCCGTCGATGGCCTGCACGATCCGCTCGGTCGGCACGCGTCCGCCGTCGGCCGGGACCATCTTGAGCTGCACGCCGGCACTCTGCAGGTTCATCCAGGGATAGACGTTTGCGGGAAACTCGACGGCTGTCGTTACGATGTTGTCACCGCGGGAGAATTGCAGCCCGTTGGCGACGTATGACACGCCCTCGCTGGTGTTCTTGACGAAGGTCACTTCCTCGGGGTGGCAGTTCACCAGCTTGGCGGCAAGCTGTCGCACCCGCTTCGATTCGGGATAGAGTCCCCCGCGCACGTGGCCGTGGGCCTCGGATTCGTCGAGGAACTTTCGCATGGCGCCCGCGGTGCGGGCGGGAAGCGGCGACGTGGCCGCGTGATCCATATAGCTGTAATGCTTCGCGGCGGGAATCCCCTCGCGCAGCGCTTCTACGTCCAGCATGGCAATCAACCCTGTTGGGGTCAGCGCACGAAGCCGCCCCCGTGTTACAACCGGCTTCCACTCTAATCGGAAGATTGTTCGTCCGAGCGATGATGAAGCCGTATGTAGTCTACGGCGGTTTTTGCGCGAATTCCACAGAGGAAAGGCAAACGAGCCCCGGGCTTTAGCCCGGCCGGTCTCGAATCAAGTGCGCGTGTGCAGTGGTAAGGAGGGGAGCGGGAGACCATGACGAAAAAAAAGCCCCTCGCGGAAGCAAGGGGCGTGTTATTCGCAAATGGCTGATGGCAAACGCCTGATGGCTCTTATCGCCGCCTTCGGAACCACCCCAGGGCCGCGCCCGCACTGCCCAGCAGCATCAGCGTCCCCGGCTCCGGTACGGCGCTGCCACCCGCTGCGACAATCACATCTTCGCCCCGTGAGAACGACAGCGTGACCGCGTCGTTGCCGACGCTGCCGCCGGGCAGGCCGTTCACCAGCGCGCCCAGCGGATCATTCTCGAATGCCGACTGCAGCGTCTGGGCGATCAATGAGGCCCGCTCCTCGCCGGTGAGTTCCTCGCCGGCCTGCATGGCCGCCACGAGTTCGTCGAGGTCCCGCTCCTTCTGGGCCGCGCCCGACAGGATGCGCGTTGGAATCGCCGGGATGTTGATGCCCGAGACCAATTGCGCAATCGTCGAAATCGCGTCCATCACCACGTTGCCGGACACGTTGATCGGCCCGATGTCGAAATCCGTCTCTGTTGAATCCACCACCAGCACGCCGCTGGTGTCGTAGGTGCCGTCATTCACCAGCCGGGCCTGCACATCGTAGAAACCGAGGGCGTTCAGGCGGCCGCTGGAGGTCAGCAGGATGTTGCCGTCGATGGTCACGTCCTGCACGCCGGTGTTCACCGTGATGGTGTACTTCAGCGGACTGGCGACGGCCGTGCTCGTTCCGGCCAGGACGTTCTGGCTGCGAATGGCCGTTTCCTGCTGGAAGAAGATCTCGGGGATGAAGGTCGTGGTGTAGCCGGCGCGGGTGTGAAGGCCGACGGCATCGTTGGTGCCCACGAGGGCCGGCTCGCGGCCGAGCTGGAACTTGATCGGACCAAGGTCAAGCGTGTTGGGGTTGTTGTAGGTGTCCGGTCCGAAGAAGCGCCACTGCTCGAAGGTGTAGCCGTTGCCGAGTCGGTTGTATTCCAGCCGCTGGAACTGCTGATTGGAATTGAAGAACGGCCCGTTCTGCGGGCTGGACAGCACGTTTGGGTTACCGGCATAGGCGAACCCGCGCCAAAGCGCCCGGCCGATGTCCGCCTTGGCGGCCTCCGGCATGACGGCCAGGGTCGTCGTGCAGACGACGGCGAGGCAACCGATGTGAACGCGACGCAGAAGACCGCGGTTTCGACGCATGATGTAGACTCCTGTCACACCGACTCCTGGGTCGATGATGTGGCACTGCCTAAGTGTGGCACCGGCCAATGGCCGGTCGTCCATGTGGCACAGGCCAATGGCCTGTTGAATGTGAAACAGGCCATTGGCCTGTGAGACACCGGAACCGGCCATTGGCCGGTGCCACAATGGGTGGACTTTTCAACGTCCATCATATCGGCGAGGTTCGCGCGACCATTCAGAGATAAGGGGGTTGGGAGAAAAAGTTGGCGGGGTCTGATAAAAAAGGAAATGAAGATACTGATACGTCGTGTACTCTGATATCCGTTTGAGTCCTCAGATACCGCACTCTCCGTCCTCGATTTCAAGCGCGTCTGCCAATGCGAGCGCGTTTGCCAACACAAAGCTGCCGTATTGATGGGCAAGGTGAATAATGGTCTGCGCCCCCTTGGCAGTCCATTCAGATTGAGATACCAAGCGACTCCCGAGCGCATCAGTGTCGTCTGGACTGTCCAATTCGGACACTATTGACTGGTATTCATTGATCAAGTTTTCAACATGTGTCCCGATACTGAGCGACTTCATATCAAGCTCCTTGAACGATCAAAGACATTGCCTCGGCTACAAGCGGCAAGAAAAGCGGACCCACGCACACGATCCTGTCCGATTTTTGCAAATTGTGTCGCGCACAGAGCAGCCTTACGTTAGCTTCAGTAATACTAGAGCCTCCCTTGCTATAGGGCACATCGTGGTCAAAATGGAGGTTATCGATCGCACCGCAAGTAACGCAACGACCATTGTCTCGCTTCCAAACTTTTACTTTTACAGCTGTCGGTATCTGCCGCGACATCGAAAGTTCAATTTCTTCAACTTGCGAGTGAGCCGCAGGGGTCGTCGTTGGGCGAAGAAAAAAGCGAAATACGTTTCGAGTTTTCTTTCCGCGGCCAATAGGAACCGGTCTTATCTCCGCATCGATCAACAAATACCGTCCTCTATCGCACCAAATCCCACTGGCAATCTTCTCGTAAACCTGAACCTGCTCGGGTTGCTGGACCCCTGATTTCGCAGCAATTGCAGCCTCATAGAACTTGCCGTTGTCAGTGAGGATTCCGCTCGGGAGCCTCATGGGCTGATCAATAGATTTCGGATCGACGCCTGAGTGACGGGTTCGCGCTGCATCATGGCCTTCGTATTCAAGCATTCCCGCATGTGGGCCACCGGAATTCTCATCATGCCATTTGTCTTGATATGGCGCCCCCCAACGAACACTCATCAGGATAATTGAGTAGCCTGCGGCCCCGCCCCGCACCCGAAAGTTCATTCCCTTCTGCAGCGCAAGACTTTCTCGCTGTACCATGTCGGGATACGAGATAATCTCACGAAAACGCGGCATGTCGAAGTGGGACCAAAGTAGAACCCAAAATGCTCATTAATCACGCGATGGGCTGCCTACGCCCTACCCCGCCAACAACCCAAACAGCGCCGCGGTCGCGCGCATGCCGCCTTCGAAATCGCGCACGTGGAAAAACTCATTCGGTGAATGTGCGTTGCAATTCGGCAGCGCGTAGCCCAGCATCAGGCTGTCCGCCCCGAGGATCTTCTTGAACATCGGGAGGATCGGCAGGCTGCCGCCTTCGCGCATCAGCACCGGCTCCTTGCCGAACCCGCTCTTCACCGCCTCGCGAGCCGCCTTCATGCCCGGCGAGGTGATGTCCGCCAGGTACGGACTGCACGACGCGTGCGACTCGATCTTGAAGGTGACCGTGTCGGGCATCCGCTCGCGGACGCACTTTTCGAAGAGCTGCTCGATATCGGCCGCGTCCTGATCAGGGACGAGGCGCATGGACACCTTCGCGCCGGCGAAGCTGGGGATGATCGTGCTGCTGCCCGGGCCCATGTATCCGCCGTAAATGCCGTTGACGTCGCACGTGGGCCGGGCCCAGCGGCGATAGAGCGTGTTGTAGCCTTTTTCGCCGGCTGTCTTCGGGCTGCCCAGGTCCGCGAGGAAGGCCTTCTCGTCATACGGCAGGCCGTTCATCATCTTCACTTCCTCAGGCGTCATCTCCTTCACCCGATCGTAAAAGCCGGGGATGGTCACGCGGCCATCGGCGTCATGGAATGATGCGATCAACTTCGCCAGTACGTTCGCCGGATTGGCGATCGAGCCGCCGAAGGTGCCGCTGTGCAGGTCCTTCTTCGGGCCGGTGACGATGATCTCTTTATAGACAAGACCCTTCGTCGCAGTCGTGACTGCGGGGATCTCCTCGCTGTACTTGGCGGTGTCGTGGATGAGGATGTAATCGCAGGCCAGGCGCGATTTGTACTTCTCGACCGTGGGAGCCAGGTTTGGCGAACCCACCTCCTCCTCGCCCTCCAGAAGAAACTTGATGTTGATCGGCAGCCCACCGGCGGCCTTGTTCCAGGCTTCGACCGCGAGGATGGCGCACATGGCCTGGCCTTTGTCATCCGCCGCGCCGCGACAAATAATCATTCCGTCTTTAATCGTCGGCTCGAACGGCCCGGTGTGCCACAGCTTGAGATCGCCCTCGGGCTGCACGTCGTAATGCCCGTACACCAGCACGGTCGGACGCCCCGGCTTCTGCGGCCCTTCGGCAATGACCGCCGGATGGGCGGGGTGATCGGGGGAGGGCGCCCCGGTCTCAACGATTTCAGCGGTCAGCCCTGCGGCCTTGCAGCGATTCAGCGTCCACTCGGCGGCCTTGCGCACGTCGGCGGCATGGGCCGGCTTGGCCGAGATGCTGGCGATCCTGAGGTAGTCAAACAGCTCGTTTCGAAAGCGCTCTTTGTTGGCGTCGAGGTAATCCTGTGCCTTTTTGATGGCGGCGGTATCGGCCATGGGTATGCCCTCCGGAAATGATGGTTTCGCGAGTGGGAATCGTAACGCCAGCCAGTGGTTGGTGGCTAGTGACCAGTGGATGGTGTGGAGTTGGAATGGGCCAAAACACCCGTCGGCCAGCTACTCATCACTGGCCACTAGCCACTTCTTGCCTCCGCCCGTCCTCTCCTGTGAAGACCAACGGCGTTCAGTCGCGGCAAGTTTCCCGCGGCCGCGGGCCTCGAAGATTCAATGGAGGTTTTTCCCATGTATTCCAACGGCAAGCGATTCGCTCTCGCATGTATGACTCTGGCAGTGGCCGCTCCGGCGTTCGCCCAGAAGGCCCAGCCCTGGAAGTATCCCAACGGCTCGGTTGAGTCCCGCATTCAGTTCTGCCCGACCAGCCCGGGCGTGCCCGCGCAACCGGCGCCGCGCATGGCGTTTGACGACTTCATCTGCGACAACACCGGGCCGATCTCATGGCTCTATTGGTGGGGCGTGGTCCTCGACCCGCAGCAGCAGCAGCTCAACCGGCCCTTCTATATCGCCATTCATGGAAATACACAGGGCACCTGCCCGATGATGTCGCCCACCGAATTCTGCAACGTCGGCCCGCGGCTGGCCTACTGGTGCGTGATTCCGACCACCAAGTACGTCGGCCTGGACTGCCAGAATCGACGGGTGTATCGATTCCGGGCCAAGCTCAACCCGGTCTTCACCCAGACCGCCGGCACGCACTACTGGCTGACC
>CAYXEY010000295.1:0-6850 GCA_964464105.1 uncultured Planctomycetaceae bacterium | reverse complement strand
GTCGATCTTGCATTTCAGATCGATCGCCACCGACTCGCCCTTGTAGATATTGATAAGCGTGCTCTTGGTGCCGCCCTGGTGGATCGCACTGACGATTTCCTCGGCAGGCACGACCATCGCGCCGACCACGGGCGATTGAAGTTCTGGCGCCGGCGTGGCATCGTGACCCGGTGGAGTCAGCACCGGATCGGCGTTGCCCGTCGGTTGCAGATTCATGGGGTTGAGCGTCGATGGTTGCGGCGCCTGCGCCACGAAGTAATCATTGACCGTAGTGGCTGCACCGCCCGCCCCTGATTCATTCACGAGGAACAGCGGTTCGAAGTCCACCGGTTCAGAGAACGCAGGCTTCGAGTCCAGCAGTTTCAGCTCGGCCGGCGCGTTCGCACGCACCGATCCGCTGTCACCGAACTCCGCCATGCTCTGAACGGTCGATGGTCTGACGACGCCGGCGAAACCCGTCGACGCCGGCGTGCTCGGCGCAGCAGGCACCAAGTGTGCTGCTGCGTTCGCACTGACCAGCGCTTTCGGAGCCAAGTCCGTCATCTCCACCAGCAAGTGATCCTCGGGGGCGAGGCTCATCGGACGATTGGCCACGACCAGGCCGGTCGGGACCGTTTCACCCGGTGCTGCCGCGAACACCGCCTCCCAAACGATCAAGGAGGCGGCGGCCGCAAACACGCCTGCCGCAACACGCGACCACTCGGACAATGGACGCGACCGGCGCCACCCTGCACCGGTCCCGCCCGTCAATTCGCGACCATCCCTGGCAAGACTCATTATTCATCTCCGTCGCCATTGTTTTGCGACTACTTTGGATCCGTGACCACCGGCGCTACGACCGTGGACGCCGCCACGTCAAGCTGGCCCGACTCGTTCTGATTGTCCTGGTTGTTCTTGTTGTCCTTGTCCTCGGGGATCAGGCGGCCCTGCTCGTCGAAATAGACGCGCTCGAGCTTCTGACCCTGGAGCAATTCGACGCGATGTTTCTTGATGGGCTTGGTCGCAACGGCCACCTGCACGGGGGCGGCCGGCTTCTCGACCTTCTTCGGAGCATCATCTTCGTCCTCTTCGCCATTGCGCTCGCCGAAGAGTTTCTGCCACATCGACTCGCTGGCGCCCTTGTCGCCGTCGCCGCGCATGGTGAGCTGAATCTGCTCGCGGCTGGCCGCGGCGTGCAGCGCCGGCACCTGCTCGGGCTTGACGAACAGCGTCACCGACTTGCTGACCTTCACGGTCTTTCCATCCGTGCCGACTTCGTTGAGCGACTGGCCGACTGCGCCGACTTCAATATCTGAAAGGATCAGCCGGCTCTTGCTCGACACACCTCGGCGCCCGCCTTCACCGGCGAACACGTCGACGTGCGTGCCGGGCTGCAGAAAGCCGGCGACCGCCGATGCCTCATTCACCTTCACGCTCATCGCCCGATAGCCTTCGGGAATCAACGAGCGCAAGCCTGGTTCCGATCCCGGCGGAGCAAGCATGGTCTGGCCGATGGGCACGCCGCCCGGGACGGTCAACTTGGTGACGCGACCCACCAGCGACTTGGCATCCGTCATGGCGCCATGCGGCACCAGCTTGGCCGGCACCTCCGCCACCGTGAGCATCTGTTCGGTGATGCGCGTGGCCGACGGAATGGTGTTGCCCGCCACGACCACCTTGCGCGACTCACCCGACGAGCCTTTGGCCCGCGAGGCCATGTCGACGGCCATCTTGATGGCGAAGAAGCCGACGCCCAATCCGACTACCAGTGGTACAACTGTCTTGGCTTTCATAAAACCCTGCCTCCCCCTTTTTTGCCCGGACCAGGCGTGGCCCGAGCTTCACCTACTCTTGGTTTCTTGCGATCACTCTGTCGTTTCCGATACGCCTTCGCGACGCATGTGTGTCTCCGAGGCGATTTCGAACGATCCGCCTCCGAGCAGGTTGCCGGTAAATGACGCGCGATCAAAGGGAAGACTGACTCGGACCCACACATCCTCGTCGTCAGCTTCCAACGTGGAGAGATTGCTGGTCACCGTGTAGCCAGTCAGTCCCGGTCCTTCCATGGCCTCGTCTACCGCCGCATTCACAGCGGTCATCTCTCCTCCGGGCAGCGCCGCGGCGCGACAACCTTCCCGGGCCGCAAGCACGACCGTCTGCCGGATCATGAAGCAGTATCCGACCTCGATCATGCCGAACATCGCGGTAACGACGAGCGGCGCCATGACGGCAGCCTCGACGACCGCGGATCCCCGACGCGCAAATCTATTTCTGAATCTTGGTTTCATGTCAGTTTCACCCATCCGGCTAGTTCGCAGCACAGCACCATCAGGGTCCCGAGCATGAGCGGAATTGCATAGGGCATGGCCGTCGGTGAAGAGGCCAGGCTTGGCCTCGATCCCGCGTCATTCCCCAATCCCCCTCCGGCCCGGGCCGCCGCCATGGATAGATTCGCCATGCACAGCGACCAGCTCTTGCGGCGGGCGATCATCGCGAGCGCGATAACGCCACCTGTCAATATTCCGGCCACGAGTGCATAGCCCACCATGCGGGGTCCCAACCAGGTTCCGACCGCGGCCATGAGTTTCACGTCTCCCGCGCCCATGCCTTTCATGGCCCACAGCACCACGAGACAGCCCAGCCCAACACCCAGCCCTGCCATGCCGTGGACAAATCCATCCCAGCCCCCGAAGGCGGCCTGGGCGGTGAGTCCGGCGGCGGCGATGGCCGCGTTGAGCCAGTTCGGGATTCGATGGGAGCGATAGTCGTACCACGAGGCCAGTACGGCCGCGGGTACGAGGACCGCCAGCATCAATCCACCCTGTCCGTGCTGCAGCATGTTCGCGTTACTCACTCTCTGGCTGCTTCCGGTCAACCCTTACGCGCGTGACGCTGGGTGACAGGCGGAGGAAACCCCTCCGCCCGTCACCGCGTCTGTTTCCCGTCAGGCGACTGCGTGATCCTTCACGCCGCCGCCCCCTGGCCAACTGCCTTACGGCATGTTGGCTTCGATGTCGGCGAAGGTCTGCGAGACCTTGTCGCCGAGGGCGCTAATGGCGCCCAGGGCAATCACGATGATCAGGGCCAGCATGACCGCGTACTCAGTCGCCGTCGCGCCCTCTTCATCCCGAATGAAACCCTTCACGCGATTAATGAAATTGCTCATACCTTCCGTCTCCTTTCCATTCCTGCAGGGGGCAGAACCACTGTCTTTCCGCTGCACTCCCCGGCGAAGCAATCCATGCTCCCCCGAGGCTCTTTCATCCCGGTCACCACGCGGTGCCCGGAACTTCGACAGCGTCCGTTCTGCCGTCTTTCCCACTCACATCCCGGCAGCGCACGGTCGAAACCGCCCGGCGCCGGGCACGAAACACTTTGTATTTGCGGGAGATTCAACCGGACCAACCCCACAACGCGCCCGGTCGAAAATCGAGATGTCTGTCGATCGCATGCGACGCCGAACGCGCCGCCGATCAAACCCGCCCGCCTCCCCATGGCCGGCGTCTTCCCCCCGTTCACTTGGCTTCGGGTCATCCCCGTCGCGTCGTGAACCCCCGCCTGTTTGGCAGTGCTGCCATCGGCGGGAGACTCTGAGAACATAAGAAACAAAAATCCGCGAGGCAAACGCTTTTCGCAACATTGAGACAAATGCCGCATAACCGTCGCCCACGCTCGTCCGTGAACATCGCCGCCGGCGCTCAACCTGCCGCGCAGTGCTGAAAACCGCGATGTTTCCCAAGCCAATATCGGCCAGCGCGGGCAACCGGGACGCGAACGATCCTGCATATCAGTGTCAATTCGATGGATGAAATGGCGCTCGGCAAAACTCGCGCTGTGGGATATCAGACGCACGGCGAAAGCGGCGCGATGCCGTTGCGCCGATCCTGCGCGAATCGAATGGCCTGCGGCGCCCTCCATCAGCGCCGCCCCAGCTCTCCGGGCACATCCACGCCGCTTCCGGCAATCGTTGCGCTCCCGCCTGAGTCGCATCACATGCTGTGCGTAAGCGAATTGCGCATGAATCGCGCGATCGGACGGACCGATGAAAATTCCGTGACGACTCCGCCCGATCCGCGCGCCGCAGCTGATTCCCGCCAGGGGTTGTCCGCCGCTGCGCGCCCTTTGAGCGATGATTCGGGCCGGGCAATGCCCATGCAGTGGATAGCTCTGACCGCACTGACCGTGGCGCTCGTGGCCGTTGGTTTGATCCGCATCGCCTGCGGCGACATCGCCTGGCACCTCGCCACCGCCCGCGCCGCCGCGGAGACGCATCGCTGGCCGATCACCAACCTCTTCAGCCACACCTGGTCAGACTACACCCTTTACCAGCAGTACCCGGTGTTTCAGTCTTGTGTCTATTTCATTCAGCAGCACCTGGGCTTTGAAGGACTGAGTGTTCTGCTTTGCGTCATGTGGGCCGCCGTGCTGGTCCTGTTCATGCGCTGGGGCGGATCCTGGTCACGCGTCGCCCAGTGCGGCCTTCCAGGGATGTTCGCCCTGCTGGCCCTCTCCCGCCGCGTCATGCTGCGCCCCGAGGCGCTGAGCCTGATCGCCCTCGCCTTGTCGCTCATCGTCATCGATCGCTACCTTCGCGGACGTCGCTGGTGGATCCTCCTGTTGCCGGTCATCCAGCTCGCCTGGGTAAACTCGCACCAACTGTTCCCGCTGGGGTGGATCCTGCATGTATTGCTGCTGGCCCACATCATCGCCGCCCGGATCGGACGCTGGCATGCCAGCCGCGCCGACCGCCACGTCGCGTTGACGCCGGTCGCGATCTCGCTGGCCGTCTCCGTCGCAATGACCGCATGTACGCCACTGGGCACGGAGATGTTCCACGCCCTGGCGCGCACCACCGGCAGCCTCTCGGCCCATCGCGAGCACATCCGCGAACTCGCGCCTATCTGGGAGAAACCGGTTGAGCTGATGATCGCGGCGCCCTGCCTGCTGTTGGGATTGATCGCGCTCCATCGACAACGCCGCGCTTGGCGGGTGCTCGACGTCGGACTCTGGCTGTTCACCCTGGCAATCACTATCAGTGCGAATCGCGGCCTGGTGTTCTTCGCACTCGTCAGCACCGGACTATTCTGTCGCTCGAAGCCGCCGCCGGTGTCATTCCTTACGAGATGGCGTCAGCCGCTTGCATTCGGCGGTTCAGTCGCCACCCTCGCACTTGCCGGCGTGATCATCCACCAGCGCTGGGTCGCACCGCCGATGATTCTTGGCGGTACGCAGCCGGGGCTGGGCCGCAGCGCCGGCGATTGGCCCGAAGTTGCCTCCGAATTCCTGCGACGATCGCCGCCGCCCGGCCGAATGCTGAACCTGCCGTGGTCGCTGGGCAATGCGGTCATCTGGGACACGCCGCGCATCCCGACCTTTGTCGATCCGCGATTCGAATCTTATCCACGCTGCTTCATGCTTGATTGCATCGCCGCCGCGAACTCCGACCACGTTCTCAACCGGCTCATCCGCGATCACGACGTGCATTGGGTGTATGCCGAGCACCGCGCCGCCGGCGTCTTGCAGAGACTGGCGTCGCTGATGGCCACGAACGAATGGCGGATGGTCCACGCCGACTCGCAGACCGCCGTCGTCGTGCACGAATGCGAGTTCACGCGGAATTACCTCGCGTCGCTTCAGGCGCATGAATGGTCGCCCAATCCGCGCAATCCCGCGGACCTGCTGACCGCACCGTCGAGCCTGCGTGTGCGGCAGCGTCTGGCATATGCCCGCCTGCTCGCAGGGCTGCATCATTCGCCGCAAGCCAATCGTCAATATCGTCTTGCGCAATCCGAGACGCAGGGCGACGCACGGCTCATGGCCCTGGTGGAGCAGTCGCTTGCCGACACGCGCCGCGAATTCGTCTGGAGCGAGAGCCTGTCCGACGAACCGACGCCACTGGCCCGGAGGCTCGATCAGTGAGCGCCGCCGCGCCGTATGAGTCGAACTGCCCTAACAAACCGCTGCGTGGTGCGAGAATCCCTTCTCGCACCCACCGTCGCGGGAATCCCTTCCCGTGTAAATCGTCGGGCCAGACGCCCAGGCTCGCCTTCGCCCTCGCACCCGCCCTGATCTACGCCGTCGTCATCGCCTTACTCTGGCACTTCACCGCCGTCACGCCCGAACGCGACGGCCGCGGACACGATGGCCGCTTTTACGCCATGATGTCCGGCGACGAATCACACAACAGCACGTTCATTCCGGTGGCGCCATTCTGCTTTCGCCCGCTCACGCCATCGCTGGCATCATTGCTCGACGGACCCGTCGTCTGGCGGTTTCGCTTGGTCAATGCAATTGCGTGGTGGGCGGCCTTGCTGGCGTTTCATGTGCTCATTCGCCAATGCGGACTCTCCACGACGGCCGCCTATATCGGCTGCGTCATGCTGGCGACCTGCGCGTGGGGACCGATCGCGGGGTTGTACAACCCGTGCTACGTCGATCCACTGATGTACCTGTTCATCTTCGTGGGTCTGATACTGCTGCTTCGAGGGAGCAAATGGCTCGTCGTGCTTCTGCCCATCGCCATGTTGCAGCGCGAGCAGATCCTGATCATCTGGGCATGCTCACTCAGCCTCGCGGCTGTTGGAGGCTTTCGCGGCATATCCCGTCGCGCGGCCACACATCACGCGCTCGTCCTGGTCGCATGCATGTTCGTCTACGCCGGTCTGCGCTGGTGGATTGAACCGGTCTTCAGCACCGCCGCCGCGCCGTGGGCGGTCGCCGCCAGCGTGATCAAGTGGTTGTTCGAAGATGCCGGATACGCCGTGAAGTCCGTGCTCGCGATCATTTACGCGCTCGGCCTGCCGGCGATCGCAGTACTCTGCCTGCCCGAGGCCCGCGCCTGGATGCGCGAACAGCGCTGGCCCATTTTTTA
>CAYXEY010000294.1:0-6851 GCA_964464105.1 uncultured Planctomycetaceae bacterium | reverse complement strand
ACTGGCAGGCCAACGACGGCAGCCGCGTCGTGGGCACCCTGAAGGCGCGCGCCGAGGCGCCGGCAGCCGGTTCCGTCCCGTGGCTGCTGCTTTCCACCAAGGGCACGGGCCAGGCCGGCTCGTTCAGCAAGGTCTCGAGCATCCAGCGCGTGGACACCTCGGGAGGCATGCCTCCTTCGTCACCGTGCACGCCGGAACTCGCGGGACGGCAGGCGCGCGTGCACTACGTCGCCACGTATCGCTTCTTCGTCGCCAACTAGCAGAATGCTCATTCCTCCCCTCTCCCTTGGGAGAGCGCCCCTCCTCCCCTCTCCCTTGGGAGAGGGGCCGGGGGTGAGGGTGACAGCACTCCCTGTTCAACGACCCCGCTTGCGAGTCCTCTGCGACGGCGTCGCCTTCCCCGCACCGTAGCGCCGCGCCGGCGCCTCATGCGCGGCAGCAGGCAGGAATGGATTGGCCACCTCGAGGCTTCCGAAGCGCCGGCCGTGCTGCAGGTCCTCGCTCAGGAGGATGTCGCAGTGCGCGTCCAGCGCCGCCTGGACGATGAGCCCGTCCCAGATCGACAGCGAGTGGGCCTGGTGCAATTCGATGCCGCGGGTCACGAGATCGGGCGTGTGGGGAACCGTGTCGTGGCCGCCCCAGAAGCGGACGAGTTCGAGCGCCTGCGCGGGACCCAGGAGCCGGCGCCGCACCGACGTCGCGTAGAACTCGACGAGCACCTGCGTACTCACGACGAAGGACTCCTCCTCGATCGCGCTCTCGATGAGCGCCCGGGCGTGCGCGCGCTTGGACGTATCGTCCGGATCGCGCGAGTAGACGAGGACATTGGTGTCGAAGAAGCACCTCACCGCCTGGCACTCCGCTCGGCGAGCAACGCGTCGTAGAGCGCCTCGCGGCTCTCCTTGCCGAGCCGCTTCCCCTGGACGCCGGGATCGGCGTCGAGGCGTGCCTGGAGCTCCCGGTACCGCGCGAGCCTGTCGTCCTGGCGCCGCGCGTAGACCTCGATGGCGCGGCGGCAGATCTCGTTCACGCTCGTGCCCTCCTTGATGGCGCGCACGCGGGCGGCCTGGAGGAGGGAGTCGTCGATGGAGAGGGTGACGTTGGCCATGGCAGGTTTCCAGTTTCCAGCTGAACACATAAACAGTGTAGCACGGGTTATGTGTCACTTCCGAACGCGGGGTGCCGCCGGCCGATACATTCGGTAACCCGGAAAGGATGTCGAATCGGGGCTGCCTCGTTCGTCGTGGTAGTAGAGTGCCGACTTTCGGGCCTACCCGGCCCGCAAGCCTCGCCTCGACCTCCCTTACCAACCAAGGAGATACGACGATGCGATACATGATCATCGTGAAGGCCAGCCCCGAATCCGAAGCGGGCGTGATGCCTTCCGAGGAACTGCTGGCCGAGATGGCCACCTACCACGAGGAGCTCGCCAAGGCGGGCGTGCTGCTGGACGGCTCGGGGCTGTGGGCGAGCTCCATGGGCTGGAAGGTCCAGTACCGCGGCGGCAAGCGCACCGTGATCGACGGGCCCTTCACCGAAGCCAAGGAAATGATCGCGGGCTACACGCTCATCCAGGTGAAGTCGCCCGAGGAGGCGCTCGAGTGGTCGCGGCGCTTCCCCAACCCGCGCGGCGACGACAAGGACTGCGAGATCGAGGTGCGGCGCATGTTCGAGCTGGAGGACTTCGAGCCGAAGGAAGCGGTGGAGCGCTTCCGCGAGATCGACGCCCTCAGCAGGGGAGGCTGACCATGCTCACGACGATCGGCATTGTTGTAGTTCTCGCCGTGGTCGGGCTGCTCGTGTACGCGGCGATGCAGCCCGCCGACTTCCGCATCGAGCGCTCCACCACGGTGAAGGCGCCGCCGGAGCGCATCTACCCGCTCATCGCCGACCTGCGCGCGTGGGGCCCGTGGTCGCCGTGGGAGAAGAAGGACCCGGCGATGAAGCGCACCTTCAGCGGGCCGGACTCGGGCGTGGGCGCGGCCTACGCGTGGGAGGGCGACAAGAACGTGGGCACCGGGAAGATGACCATCCTGGAGGCCACGGCGCCGGGCAAGGTCGTGATCAAGCTCGAGTTCCTGAAGCCCTTCGAGGCGACCAACACCGCGGAGTTCACGCTAACGCCGCAGGGGGACTCAACCGCCATTCATTGGGCGATGTACGGGAAGTACAACTTCCTGTCCAAGCTCGTCTGCGTCTTCATGGACATGGAGAAGATGGTGGGGCCGGACTTTGAGGCTGGACTTGCGAGCTTGAAGGCAGTGGCGGAGATGCCAGCGGGGTGAGTTCGCGGTAGTCGAACGAAACGCTATCCCGGACCGGCAACTTTCGACCTGCAGCGGACATCGCATAGCGCTAAGAGGCTCTGGGACTCCACACGTCGCTGCACCACCTGCAACCCAACTTCATATTCTTGCCCCTACTAAGGAGCGAAAGAGGAATGAGGGGGCTCCAAGCAGGTTGTTGGATGTTGGTTGTCGGATGCGGTGGGGGCACGATTCACTCAGCCTCGGAAAGGCTGTTGTCATCTAGCTCGGAGAATTTGGTCGCCATCGTGGGGTTGCCCCGCGTCAGCTTCTTGATCGTCACGTCCTGCGCCTTGTCATTCGCAAGCCGAAGGTTCCGATCGGTGCCGAGCAGGGCTTCTTTCGTCTTCTGCAAATGGTCGATCGACTTATCAATCTCCTCGATCGCTACCTGGAAGCGTCTAGAAGCCAGATCGTAATTCTTCGCAAACGCTGCCTTGAATGTCTCGAGTTCCGTCTCAAAGTTAGTGATGTCAATGTTCTGTGCCTTTACAAGCGCAAGCTCTGACTTGTATTTTAGGGAGTTCATCGCCGCGTTTCGCAGCAGCGTGATTATCTGAAGAAAGAATTGCGGCCGGACGACGTACATCTTGGGGTATCGGTGGAACACATCGACGATCCCGGTGTTGTAGAGTTCGCTGTCCGGCTCGAGCATGGAGACCAGCACCGCAAACTCACAACCTTTCTCAGCGCGATCCTTGTCGAGTTCTTTCAGAAAGTCCTCGTTCTTTGTTTTCGTTGCGCTGCTATCGCTCTCGTTCTTCATTTCGAACATGATCGACACGATCTCAGTGCCAGCCTCATCCGAGTCGCGAAAGATGTAGTCACCCTTGCTGCCAGTCCGTGCGTCGTTGTCCTTCTCGAAGAAGGCCCGCGGAAACGCCGTCGCTCGAATTCGGTTAAATTCGGTCTCGCAATGCTGCTCGAGGGTTTCGCCGACCATCTTAGTCGACAGGCGAGCCTTCATGTCCCGGAGGCGCTCGATCGCGTCATCGCGATCTTTGAGCTGCGTCTCGTACTTGTCCTTGAGCGACTTCTCGGCGAGTTGCTTCTCGAGCGCCACCCGTTCGAGACCGCTCTTTAGTTCGTCGCGCTCCCTCTCGACCTCATTGACTGCCTTGGTGATCGCAAGCTCTTGCGCAACCTGTATGGCGTCGAGCTTGGCCATCAGGCCTTGAATTTCCGCGTCCTTCGCGGCGCCTGCCGCCTGCAGCTCATTCACAAGCTTCGCCTCGGCTAACTTGGAAGCGGCCTCCTTGTCACGCTTCACCCGCTCAAGTTCGTTCGCGAGCGCATCACGCTCCTTTTCTGCAGCGCTTATGGCCTCAGTCACGGCGAGCTTCCGCGCGACATCTCCCGCATCGAGCTTGGCTTGTAGTTGCTTGATCTCGGCATCCTTGGCTGCGGCAGCCTTCTGTAAGTCGCTAGCAACCTTTGTCGTGGCGAGCTCGACAGCATTCCGCTTGTCCTGCTCCGCCAGCTCAAGCCGTTCGTGAAGCTGCCGCTCGAACTCGCTGTCGCGAACCTGCTTCAGGATGTCCGCGTATCCGGCCTCGTCTATCTTGAATGCTTTCCCGCAGTGCGGGCAGATGACTTCATGCATTGCTACTTACCCTCCGCCTTGGACAGGATCTGCAGAAGCATGTCTGGCACCGCTCCTTCGGCTTTGAGTGTTGCCGTCCGGTACGCGAGTTGATTCTTCGCGAGATTGATGCCAGTGGCAGTCTCAACGCTGTAGCAAGCCGTGAACCACTCGGGCCAGTTTGCCGACAGAAACGCTTCAAGGTGATCCTCAAAGATCGCGACGACCTCAGAAGCAGTGGCGGCAGGAAAGTCCACCTCAGCTCGACCGAAGTACTTCAACACCATACGATTCGCTGTTACGTTGCTCTTTCGCTCCTCCTCGATCTTTTCCGGCGTTTTCCCATTGGCTTTCGCACGAGCTTCAAACGCTGAATCCGCATCAAATAGCGCATAAGCCGGGATACCAAGCGACGTTAGGATCGCGTGTGCAAGTGGGATCGATGTCTTGCCCCCGACGGGAACGATGGAGAGACCGGCGGCCTCAAGCGATCCAGGAGCGGTCTTGTCGCCAAGGCCGTAAAACACTGACGACTCTGTCGTACCTTCCACGAGGAAAGCGCGATTTGCGAAAAGTGCCTCTCCAAGCTTATCCACCACCATGCCATCAAGCTGGCGATCAACCTTCTCTGCGCTCAGTATCCCTTTCACCCTGTCCTTCACGCTAGCAACCGTGGCAAGGTGCACAGTGACCACAGGCGTCTCGTCAGACGACCTCGTCAATCGCCTGACCTGATCGAAATGTCGCGCCTCGAGAAAGTAGGGGCTATGAGTCGCATAGGTCACCTGGACTCGCTTACCGGCGTCCTCGGCGAGCGACCGGAGCACCTTCGCGAACGCCTGAGCCTGGATCGGGTGCTGAAAGAGCTCCGGCTCCTCAATCGCCAGGCAAATGACGCCCTCTGCTGAAGCCGCACCTGACTGCGCCAAGAGTTGCAGCGCCGAGATCAGAAGCGTGCGCTGGAACCCATGTCCCTGGCGGTCCACAGCAGTCTCTGTTGTGCCATCCAGCACCGCCACATTAAACGTCGTGCGAGGGGCCTTGAGCTCTACTTCGGCAGGGGAAACCGTGACCGCCCGACCAGGCGAATATGACGATACGACCTTGTTAAGCTGTGTCGTCATGGCCTCTAGCTGTGCCTTGAACTTGTCCTCGTATACCTTCTGCTGCCTCGCGCGTGACTCCTCGACGATTTCTGCGATCGCCTCATCAGCAGCAGAACGATCGACGGAGCGCTCAAGGATCCGACCGATAATGCTCGACCTCCCGTCTGTTGACTCCTCGCCCGCCCGTAGATCGGCAGTCACCAGAACGAAGTCGAATAGACCACTCATCTTGCCGCCACTGTTGAAGCCAAAGAAGTTGGTTTGCAGCGACTCCGGCGCTTCGGCGAGCACATCGGTGTGACCAGCCTCCCAAGCCGTCATAGCTTGGTTGGCGGCATCGACACTGCTCCACACCGGGAGGCCAAGCGATGCATCTGTGTTTCGCAGATTGTTATACGCGGCCTTTTTGTCAGCGGCTGATCCCTTGCCACGGATATCGTTGAATGGCGCGTAGCTTTTCGAATTCGCAGACAGGCTTTCAGTCCCGTTTGGGTCGCGGCGCTTCCAGGCAGTGAAGGTCGTTGCCCCCGCTGGGGCATACTTGCCAAGCTCATTCCGGTCCTTTTCGGTGAGGTCAGTGAAGGTGACCTGAACTTCGACGTCTTCGCCAGTCGCCCCGAACGAGCAGTCATCCTCCGTCAGCGAACCAGGTTTGCCATTAAAGTACCAGTCGAGCGCTCGAAGCACGGTTGACTTGCCGCTGCCGTTCGGTCCGATGAAGGTCGTGACGGAATCGAAAGGAATGGTCACGTCCTTCAGCGTGCGGAAGTTTTTAATGCGAACCAAATGGATCTTCATTGAAGATTCAAGCTCCGTCTGTCTTTCGCCAAAGACTAAGCTGCTAACACCAACCCACTGCCCGAAAGAGCAGTCTCACGCTGGTTGGCTCGCTAACCGCGGGCGAACCGAATGCTACGTAGGTTGTGGTGAAAATCTGATAGCGCGGGGAACTGTCTCTAAATGCAAAGCGGGGTACGTGATGCGGACTTGCGGCCCACCGTTGCCATTGATCTCGAACGTAGCGGTCAACTTCGCCACCCGATGTCTTAGCCTGGAGCGAACTAGTTTGAGCCTCGAACTCTGAATAGCGCCTAGTGAGCTTGGTTGGGTGTTTATGGGAGGACGGCTAATGACCTAGTTGAGCGGCCGCACACCGACCGAATTGCCACTCGAGACGTGGCCCACGGTGGCTGACGGACTGCTCGAACGTGCTGTTAGTGTCGATGGCACTTTCATTGTCGTGAACTAGAGTTCCGCAATGATGCTGCGAAATGCCGGATCACCCTGGTGGTAGTCCGGTCGTGGGCCCCCAAAGCCATCGGCGAGCACGGAGACATTCCTCATGTCCTTTTCGTGAAACATTCGCCAGCTGGAAGGGTTCCTAGAGCGACTTCCACCTTGAACCTGATAGGCTCGAAGTGCGCGGTGACCATTCGCGTCTATTCCGTAGGTGTGTGGCTCAACTTCTCGGGAATGGCCGTGGTAATCGAAGCGAAGGAGCTTGCGATTCCGAATGGCGGTCGCGATATCCATATCGACACCTAACGATTGAGTTGAGCTGCGGCGCGCACTGCCGTTTCGCGCCACAGCGGCGCGCCACGGAAATTCACGACCCGCTCCAGCGCGTTGTTAACCATCATGGCTTGCCCTTCTTCTTCGCTGAGCCGTGATCGACATGCTTCGATAGCGGCTCGTCGCACTGATGGTGGATTTGACCGGTCTCGTAATCGGTCACCTTCTCGGAGTATCGATCGTTGTCGCGATCAATAAGACGCTCGTGCTCCACTTGCTTGTTGAGGCGATGAGAATGGCTGGGACCACTCTTCGCCTCCACGTAGGGCTTCTTTTGGCCAGGCC
>CAYXEY010000293.1:0-6852 GCA_964464105.1 uncultured Planctomycetaceae bacterium | reverse complement strand
GTAACAGACTCAAAGGCAATGCCGATCAGAAAATCGGCGACGGCGATGATGCTGGATTGCGACTTATTCTGCAAATTCGACGGCAAGTCGGAGTCCGTGACAAGGCGGTCTTTCACATATTGATACGGCGAGGGAGAAGCGGCCCGCACTGTTGGGCCGGTCGTGGGGCAATTGCATTGCCCTTCCGCTGTTTGAGCGACGCAAACCGACAAGAGGATCCCGAGCGCGACGAGATGTTTTCCGCACATTGCATAGCCTCCATGCCCCCCAGAGTGTATTCAACTGATCCGCATGTCACCGAACCGTTCGACGACTACGGATTCTCACCAACATCAAACTCGAGACCAGAATTAGAGCGAGGCTCGATGGCTCTGGAATCGAGTAAAGCTGGAACGCATTGTTGGCGGCCGCATACGGCGTCCAATTTGGAAAGACCTCGTTCTTTGCTGCGGCGCCGTTCGGCGGCGGCGGAGCAACGCTATCCTCCCAACGAAACGAACTTGCTGAATCGCCGACCTGATAAATAGACAACCACGTTGTTTCACCGCCTTGAACGAAAAATGGAGTTGAGAGGTCAACGGTGAAGCGATACTCCCGCCCACCAGCAGCAGAGATGACATGATGGCCAGTCCATTCTCGAAATGGATTGACGACAGTCTCCGAATAGATCACGTCACCCGGCAGTCCGTCGGCCGGCCGCGGTTCGTGAAAGTTGATCTGAAACGTTTCGTCACCAATTGGCAGCACTTGCGAGTTGTAGAATCCAAAATAGACAATACGCCTAATTGATGCATCGGATGAAAGAGCAAAATCATCCGCAACGTACTGATATACAATCGTCGCTCCGGGTACTTCGAACCCCATTGAGTCAGATGTCAAACCCCCAAACCGGTGCGGCGGATGGTCGATTAAGGGGGTGCCCGGACCGTGCGGTTGGGGGCCGTCGTATGTCGCAGCCTCCTGAAACGGGATTGTCCCCGCGTGAGCCCGCGGTGTTGCCCATGCAAAACATAGCAAGAGACCGATCGTTGCCGGCCCCACAACCGACAGCATTGATGGGCGTATAGTCAGCCTCATTTTCCACCTCCTCGGACACGGTGGATCAGGGGAATTGTGATTGCAATCAAAGTAAGCGACGATGGCTCCGGAATCGACCAAAGTTGAAAAGCTGTATTGCCGGTTTCATAGAGCGACCAATTGGGGACTATTTCATTGGCGAACGCCTGCCCGTTCCAGGGATTTGGGCCAAGGCTAGCTTCCCAACGAAACGTACTGGCCGTATTGCCAAGCTGATAGATCGAAAGCCACTTTGTGTCGCCGCCCTGCAGGAATAGCGGCGTCGCTAAATCGACCACGAAGCGGTATTCGGGACCGCCGCCGATAGAAATTACGGTGTGGCCGGTCAACTCTCGGAACGGATTGATCACGACCTGGGAAAAGATCACGTCGCCCGGCAGACCGTCGCCTGCGCGAGGATTGTGAATGTTGATTTGAAACGTCTCATCTCCAACGGGCAGACTTTGGTAATTGTAAAAACCGCGAAAGACGATTCGCCCGATTGCGGCGTCAAATGGAAGGGCGAAGTCGTCAGCGACGTACTGATAGAGGGTTGCCCCTCCCGGCACTTCGGAACCCATGGAATCCGACATCAATCCGCCAAACCGATGCGGCGGATGATCGACCAACAAACCGCCGCCCGGCCCGTGCGGTTGGGGGCCGTCGTATGTCGCAGCCTCCTGAAACGGGATTGTCCCCGCGTGAGCCCGCGGTGTGGCCCATGCAAAACATAGCAAGAGAACGATCGTTGCCGGCCCCGCAAACGACAGCATTGTTGGGCGTGTAGTCAGCCTCATTTTCCACCTCCTCGGACACGGTGGATCAGCGGAATTGCGAAGGCGATCAACGTAAGCGACGATGGTTCTGGAATCGAATAGAGTTGGAATGCATGATTCGTCGGCTCATAAAATGCCCAGTTTGGAAGAACTTCGTTCTGCGCGGCCGAGCCATTAGGCGGCGGCGGCGCAACACTGGCCTCCCAGCGAAACGTGCTTGCAGGATCGCCGACCTGATAAATGGACAGCCACTTTGTAGCGCCGCCTTGCAGCGATAAGGGCGTCGATAAATCAACCACGAAACGGTATTCGGGACCGCCCCCAATTGAAATCACGGGGTGGCCGGTGGGTTCACGGAAAGGATTGACCACGAGTTGTGAGAAGATCATGTTGCCCGGCAGGCCGTCGCCCGCACGTGAGTTATGAATGTTGATCTGAAACGACTCATCTCCAACGGGCAAAGTCTGGTAATGGTAAAATCCCAGGAAGACAATACGCCCAATTGCGGCGTCAAACGGGAGGGTGAAATCATCCGCCACGTGTTGATAGATGATCGTTCCTCCTCGTGATTCGGAACCCATCGAGTCCGACATCAATCCGCCAAATCGATGCGGCGGATGATCAACCAGCGGAGCGCCCGGCCCGTGCGGCTGCGGACCGTCATACGATTGCACGGCTTCCTGAAACGGAATGGGATCGGCTGCTGTTCGATTCGGGGCCAGCGCAAGCGCCACCGTCACCAGTAACCCCGTCGTTCTGATTGCAGAATGCACGCGCATGGACCTCGTACTCCGTCCACTCGAAAGAAGTTCGCGCTATCACCCCGAATGTCCATCATTTTACCGGCTCGACGATGAACTATCAAATAGGCACACGAAAAGGCCGTTTTGACGGGGTGGCGGGGGTGTTATAGCACTACGGCTGAAAAGCAGTGCTCGCGATCACAAACAGATTTGCGTCAAAAGTCTTCAATAATTTCGGCGAGCGAGAGTGGACGAATCGTCGTCGATCTCCATCAATTCGGCCCCACGGACCCCGCCGGCTCCTGGCTTGTGTGGCTTGCGTTGCCGTATTCGGCCGTCGTCGTTGGGGCTCGCAAGCGGGGGCCCCCGACGAGGACGGCCGTGATGCAGCAAGACTGCTGCCCCTGCCCGCTCAATCCCACCTGCCGGATCGGTCCTGAGTCGGGGGGCGCTCATGGCATTCAAATCCGGAATGCACCACCGCATCTGCGACCACAACGTGACATCCGACAACGGAATGGTTACTCGTGCCCGTTGCAGAAAAGACATCCGTCGATAACTCTTGCCCGATGACTTGGGTCAACGTCGGCACACAATAGTGCGCCCGCGCCTGAAATCGGATGAGCCGGACACCGGCGCCAGCCATCACCTGATCGACAAAGGCATCGCGCCGTCGCCGCTCGGGCCGATCATGGGAACGGTCATCCAATTCGATGGCCAGGATGAAGCGGGTCGTCACCGGATCGCACAGGACGAAGTCGATGTGCTTCTGGGCAATGGCCCCGCCCCAGCCCCGGCACCAGTCGGACTGTGAACAGGTGATGATGTCCGCGAGGCGGACCTTACACATGATTAGGTGCTTCCCTGCGACGGCTTCCAGCAACGGGCCATGAAAGGCCATCTCACCTCGGGACAGCAAGGTTTTCCGATTGGCATATGGCATGTAGAACTGCCGTCGTCTGGCGGCGCGCCATCTCCTTCCCCGGCTTCGTCGCAATCGGCGAGGTCGGCCGACGGCGCCATATTTGCGTTGGATGCATCTGCTCATGTCAAGGGTCTAGCACGAATCGCGTTGATACTCAAAGCAACTCGCAAGATGAAATGCTGGAGATTCGATGACTGCCGGCTTATGATGGGCTGATTAATTGGTCCACGCGGTCCGGACATCAAACAGAGACCGCCGTCGGTATTGACATCACCCTTGGGCAGTCTCCGATACACGCTTCACCGCGTATATCCGAGTTGTATGCCTAAATTGGAGGTGTTTATGACCGACGTAAAACAAAGAGGACGGTTTGAGGTTCGCGATGCCCAACTGGTCCTTGAAGTCCAGCTGACAACGGCTATGGGTTGGCTGGCAGTTATGTTCGCTATCGCGGTGGCATTAGGGATAGGAGTCTACCGCTTGTTCACACTCTGCACTTGCGGTTAATCCGGGCCTAGCCACAAATAGCCAGGGCTGCATCCTTCGGGATCCAGCCCTTTTTTTTTCAATCACCATCCCAGGATTTGTTGACCTGCGGCGCTCAAGATCATGCCGACGAGCAGGCCAATGCTGGCGACCTGAACTACCTGCCACGCTGTCGGCCTGCCCCCGTCAACGAATGAAATGCTCACGCGCGGAAAAAAGCTCATGATGTGACACTAGCATATTCATTTGTCGCAACGCAAGCAGTTTGAATCGCCCAACGATTGCTACGACTTCTCATTTTGGTCTAGAGACTGTTATCGATCTGTTTCTGAAGCCAGGCCAGCCGGCCCATGCCATAACGAATATGGTTGAACTTGAGGGCCAGAGCCGTCGCTCGGGCCATCGCATCGCTGCTGTGGGCGATCTCACGGTCGTAGCGTGACAGTGCCTCGGCGCCACGTTCAACGATTTCTTGATAGCGTTGTTTGTCCTCTTCCACCCGCTCGCGTTCAGTGACGAGTAACTCCCGGATTCTCGCGGATCGCTTTTTCTGGTTCTTGGGCAGGTCCCGCTCCAGGAAACGCGCGGCGTCCAGATCGGGCTCAATGTCCTCGACTGGAATTGGAGGCGCATCATCGCCTTCGTGGTAGTAGTGCCACGGGTGGCCGGGATCGTAGCGATGGGCGGGCGCGATGATGCAATCGGCGACGGCCTTGCGAACCCACAAGTCAAGGGCGTGGGCAGCGTCGACGCCGAAACCAACGGCGAAGGCGTCGCGTGCTTCGCCGTAGGCCGTTGCCAGCCTCGGCGCTTCCCGTTCCAGGTATTGGCGCAAGCGGCCGGCCGATTCAGTGGTCTTCGGAACCTTGCCGGTTCGCGGATCTTCTCCGCTGCGAAGCCCATCTTCAACCGACTGAAGTTCCGCGAGCAGCGACATCATCTCGCGGGCATGCTCCTGGGTGATGGCGCGGATCTCCTCGTCGTCCAGCTCGATCGTTTCCTGCGAAGTGATTCCGAAGACACCGGCCTGAAGCGCCTCTGTGAGAGGTTGAGCGATCGGCACGGAATCGAAATCAGGTTGGGAGGGCGCGACGAGGGCGCTGCAATCAGGCGTCGCCGCGGTTTCGTTGGGACGGACCGATGAAGGTTGCGCAGTCTCTGGCGCAGAGACCCCTTCCCAATCAAATAGCTGTTGTTGATGGACCGCCATATCAGAGCGTCTGCATGACCAGCGTGCGTCAAAAGTCGCTCAAAGGGAGTTATGGCCGGTTCGACAACCCGTGTCTCACGTTCCCGTTTCCTGTCGATGAACGCCCGCTCCACACAAACCCGAAGTGAAGCGGTGCCCAACGAGAGGTGTTAATCACCGCGACAATCCACGCCCGGGATCCAGCGGATGGCCGGAAGCGTGAACTGGTCGCCATCATCAAGCGGAATGAAGGGTGCGTGATAGGAGAGCAAGTACAAGGGTTCGCTCGGAGAGCTGAACGTGTGCAAGAGGCCACGGGTGAAGACCAGCACCATGCCCGGCTCGACTGCCGTCGATGTGACGCCCTCTCCTGTAAACTCCGCCCGAGACTGGCTGGTGAAGTGAAACAACCCGCGACCCTTCAGCACGACAATGACTCGATCAGATCGCTCATGCGTGTGCAGCGGCAACTCATAGGTGCCGCCTTTGAAGCGAAGCTTCATGATGGCATCGTCGCAGGCAGCGAAAAGGTCGCTGCCCAACCACACCGCCCCGGCGACCGTATCCACGCCCTCGAAGGGCGATTGGAGTTCCAGCGGATAATCGCACTGAAAATCCTCCTGCACCGCACGGGCCTCGGGCGCGAGACAGCCGCGCAGGAAGGTGGGGGCGACAAGCCGGCCCGCCCGCAGTTCGGCCTGCAGGCGGGCGTGCAAGGTCCGTCCGAGTTCAAAGGCTTTGGCCAGGGCCGCATGCCACGGTCCCTGCCGGTCGCGCGGCTGGCCAGCCAGCACGTCGAATGAAGGGCACAAATCGGGGATGGCCAGCACTGCATGGCTCCTTTCGCTGACGAATGTCTGTTTACTTACGTCGCTCGCTTTGTTAGGTCTGATGCAACCACGATCCCATGATGATTACGCCACGCCGTCCTATTGCTGAAGCCGAACAGATCCGCATCCTCCTGCAGGAGTACCAGGTGCTATATGGCCTGTTGCAATGGCGTCTGGCCGCGGCCGATCGAAGGATTCTGATGGTTGGCGGTTTGCTCGCCGGGCTTTTGACTGCGATTCGCACCCTGGATGGCGATTCGGCCCGGCTGCTGCTTTGGGGCCTGCCGGTGATCCTGTGGTTGATTGTCTCGGTGACGGTCGGGCATGCCCGCTCGAAGGAGGATCTGCTGCGGCGTATTGACGAAATCGAGCACCGCATCAACCGGCTGGCCGGCACGGAACTTCTGGCCTTCCAATCGCGACATCCCCATCGGGGGCGGTGGGTCGGCGGGCGAACCTCGGCAGCGGCCATCAACGGCATCCTAGCGTTGTGCATTGGCATCCTCGCAATCTGCTGCCGGCTCTATCAGACCCGGGTCGGCGAATCAGCGGCCTACATGACGGGCTATCTCATGCATGCCGGGCTGTGGGCCGTGCTCATGCTGCGGACGGCCACAGGCCTGCAACGCTACCGCTACGAGCGCCCGACCCTACTCTTGCTCGATGATCCGCCCGCATGAGCCCGAGCAATCACACTCATCGTGTGTAGATAAGCGTACCACTTATAAGTGTGATGTCAAGTCATGAGCCCCAAGGACATCAAAATCGAGGTCGGTCGACGGGTACGGACCCTGCGGGAGAAGGCGGGCGGGTCCCAGGAGGAGCTGGGTTTCATGAGCGGCCTGCA
>CAYXEY010000292.1:0-6854 GCA_964464105.1 uncultured Planctomycetaceae bacterium | reverse complement strand
GGATGGATTCACGAATGCGACCACCGGCATGCCGGGCGTCGACATCGTCTTCGCCGACCTCGGCGTCTCCAGCATGCAGATCGACGACCCGCAGCGCGGCTTCTCCTACAAGCACGACGGGCCGCTGGATATGCGGATGAACCCGCAGCGTCCGCGCACCGCCGCCGATGTGCTGCGCACGATTACGCTCGATGCCCTGACCGAGGCACTGCGCGATTTCTCCGACGAGCCGGACGCCGCCGACATCGCCGCGGCGATCGTGCGGCGGCGGAGCGAAGAGCCGATCGCGCGCACGGGTGAATTGACGGACGTGGTGCTGACGGCCAAGGGATTCACACGACGATCGTGGGCCGCAGCGGCTCGGGCCGGCGAGGGTGAATTGCATCCCGCGGCCCGGACATTTCAGGCGATGCGAATACTGGTGAATGATGAGCTGCAGGGCCTCGAACAATTGCTGCGTATTATTCCAAGTTGTCTCAATCCCGGCGGACGCGTGGGAATTCTCACCTTTCACAGTGGCGAGGATCGCCGGGTGAAGCACGCGTTTGTCGAGGGCCTGCGGGCTGGCGTCTACGCACAGATTGCCGACGAACCGCTTCGTGCGGGCCAGGCCGAACGCCACGCCAATCCACGAAGCACCTCGGCAAAGCTGCGCTGGGCCGTTCGCAGATCATGAGCCGTGAACCGTGGAATAAAGGAGCCGGGAAAACTGTGTCGTCAATGCCTCATGTGGTAAATTGAAGGTTTGAAATGCGGGCCCAAAGCGGGCCACGAATGCTCCGCCGCGCACCGAGTGGCCGTCCAAATCATAAATGTAAGGAGCCAACATGCCCTCCCGCAGACAGTTTCTAAGTGGCGGACTTGCCGCCGTGGCATGGGGCCTATCTTCCCGCCGCGGCATGGGTAATCCGCCGCCGAATCCACCGTGCGTGGCATCGGGCGCGGCGCCGCTGGGTGATTCGAATCCTTTTTTACATGTCGCCAACAATCCACCTTCCACCCTCGTGGACGGGCTTCCCTTCGCCGCGTGGTTCACCGGCGATGACTACCCCAACAACGCGATCCCGTTCCACTTCATGGGCGATACCTCCACGCTGCCCCCCGCGCAGGAGTCTGTGGACGTTGCCGTGGTCGGGGGCGGCCTCAGCGGGCTTTCAGCGGCCTACCTGCTGAAAAAATACAAACCGGTGGTTTTTGATTTTCGACCCCGTTGGGGTGGCAATGCCCTGGGCGAGATCTGGCGCGGCTTGCCCTACAACCTCGGCAGCGCCTACGTGATCGTGCCCGACGAAGACTCGTTTCTGGAGCGCTTCTATCGCCGGCTCGGCGTGAATCAAATCGCGCGGCTCAGCGTTCCGCCCGATCCGGTGGTGATCAACGGCCAGCTCCGCGACGATTTCTACGCAGGTGGTACATCTGATCCGGCCGATCTTCTGGCTTTTCAGCGCTATGCCGAAGTGGTCACGGAGATGGCCAACAACAACTATCCGGAGATTCCCTTACCCGACGATCCCGCACTGGCCCACCAGGTGCGCGAACTCGACAACGTGCCGTTTCGAGAGGACATTGAAACGCGCATGGGCATGCCCATGCCGCCCCTGCTGGCGGCCGCGGTGCAGGCCTATTGTTATTCCTCATTCGCCGCCGGATTTCAGGAGTTGTCCGCCGCTTCAGGCTGGAACTTTCTGGCTGCCGAGGAGTTCGGACGCTGGGTGTTTCCCGGCGGCAACGCGGCACTCGCACACGCGCTCTGGCAAAAACTCAAGCGGCTTGAAGACGGCGTGCCACCGGCGTGCAGGCCTCGATATCTCCGCGCCGGCTGCCAGGTCGTTGACGTCCGCTACCACGGGAACCGTGTGCAGGTCACCTATTGCGATGCAGCCGGCCAGCTTCGTTCCATCCTGGCAAAGCACGTCGTGATGGCGGGTTCCAAGCACGTGTGCAAGTACATCCTGCATAACCTCCGCGAACTGGACAATCCCAAGTACGAGGCGATGGTGCAGGTGCACATCAATGCCTACCTGGTCATCAATGTGCTACTCAATGCTCGAATTGAACAGGAGTTTTACGACGCGTTCCTGGTTGAGAACGCACAATTCCCGGTTGATACCGGTAATCTGCAGGCAGAACTTCAGGTCGTGGATATGCTGGACGGGAGTTTCGCGGTTCCCGGCAATCCACCGCGCTCGATCCTGTCGCTTTTCTGGCCGCTTCCATTCCCGACGTGCCGCTTCACCCTGATGACCGAGGATCCGTGGCATGACTATGCCGTGCGCCTTGCGCCGCAGATCCGCCACATGCTGACCATTCTCAACGTGCCGGAGTCGGCGGTCAAACAGATTCGCATGACGCGCTGGGGCCACGCCCTGCCGGTGGCGCGCCGGGGGCTGATCTACAACGGCACCACCGACCATTTGATTCGGCCGTTTGGCGAACAGGTGCATTTCGCCAATCAAGACAACTACGCACTTCCGGCGGTGGAAAACTCGATTCTCGAAGCAAAGCGCGTGGCCGATGTCATTAAGGCGGAGTTGGGATAGGACACGGAGAGTGCGGTTCTAGCAGACGAGGCCTAATCGGACGCATGAACATGTCACGCACGATCACTCTGCCGGCGGATCGGCGGGTTTGGGCAGGTTCTTCGCCTCCACTATTTTTGCTTTTGTATAGAATCCTTCTTCCTGGATCCTTGCCAGATCCACCTTGGCCTCGGCCTCGGTGGCAAACCGCCCCAAGGTGACCTTCTGGCCGCCGCTGGAAATGGCCTCGATGCTCCACCGCTTGGGCTCGACCGGTTTCTTGGCGTAGCCCGCTCGCGGATTCGGTACTTCGGACATGAAATTCCTTTTTCAGTTCGCAAAAATCGCCAGAACGAGAGCCCGGGTTTGGCGGCAACCGATGCAACCCAAAATGGCCGCAATCGCGCCGAACCGCTCGTCAGTGGCGTCAACAAAACGCCACCCTATCCGAAAAGGGCGCGGTCCGCCATTGTATTTCTTTGGAAAAACATGACTGCGGCAAACCCAGATCTGACTGCAACCCTGTGATTGGACACGGTTTACAAGCAGCGATGCGCCGCGCGTCATCTTGACAGCAAGTGCCGACGCCCCTACAGTGACCCTTCTGGCGCTCGGGCCTTACGTTCGCGAATTCGCGGGGCCGACAGGATTGACGCAGCTCCGGCCCGTCAATTAGCTGGCAGTGTCAATCAGCCGGGAGTCGTTGAGGTTTTCAGGTCATGGTCCCAGCAAGACGTAGTTCCAGTTCAATGACCCGTTCCCGACGGGCGCACCACGCCCTCAAGGCGAAGAACCTGGCCCCCTGCCCGAAGTGCGGCAAGGCCAAGGCGTCGCACAAGGCCTGCATGAACTGCGGCTATGTGAACGCGAAGGTCTCCCTCAAGATCAAGACCGAAGAGGAATAACTCCGCCATGCGGATCGGCGTCGACGCCATGGGGGGCGATCATGCTCCCGCGGAGATCATTCGCGGGGCCGTGGATGGTCTGCGCTTTCTCGGCCCGACCGACGGCCTCGTGCTGATCGGCCGCGAGGAAGCCATCCGAGAACATCTTCCGGCCGAAGTCCGCGACGACAAACGCATCGCGATCGTTCATACCACGCAAGTCATCGAAATGGATGACTCGCCGGTCGAAGCGCTTCGACAGAAGAAAGACAGCTCCATCCTGGTCATGGCGAAGATGGGCGCGAAGCGCGAAGTCGATGCGGTGATCAGCGCCGGCAACACCGGCGCCTGCGCCGCGGCCTGCCAGTTGAGCATGAAGACCATCGGCGCTGTGCAGCGCCCGGGCATCGCGGTCGTGCTGCCGTCCTTTCACGGGCCGATGACCATCTGCGACGTCGGGGCGAACACCACGCCCAAGCCGATTCATCTGCTGCAATACGCCCAGATGGCCGCGGTCTATTCCGAGAAGATTCTCGGCATCAAAAACCCGCGCGTCGGCCTCGTCTCCATCGGCGGCGAAGAGGTCAAGGGCAGCCCACTGGTCAAAACCACGCATAAGCTGATGCGCCAGGATTCGTCGCTCAATTTCGTCGGAAACGTCGAGGGACGCGATTTGTTTGCCGGCGCCTGTGACGCCGCCGTTTGCGATGGTTTCACGGGCAACGTCGTGCTCAAGCTCACCGAGGGACTTTCCGAAGGCATTTTCAATACGATTCAGCGAGAAATCGCCACTGAAAGCCCCGAACTGGCCGAACGCTTCAAGCCGGTGGTCAAGACCATATGGGCGCGCCACGACTACAGCGAATACGGCGGCGCCCCCCTGCTGGGTGTCGACGGCAACTGCATCATCTGTCATGGCAGCAGCCACGCCCGCGCCATCATGAACGCGGTCCGCGTCGCGGTTCAGTTTGTCCGCAGCGAGTTGACGTCCGCACTGCGCGGACGTGTGACCGAGGAGCCGGTGGATGCCTGAACGACTCGGCCTGCGGATCGCCGGCACGGGTCGCTTCGTGCCTCCCAAGGTTCTAACCAACCGCGATTTCGAAACAATGGTCGACACCACCGATGCCTGGATCCGGGAACGGACCGGCATTGAAACGCGCCACGTGGTCGGACCCGGCGAATCCACCGCCACCCTTGCGGCCGAGGCCGGACGCATCGCCATTGCTGACGCGGGACTCAAGCCGACCGACATCGACCTGCTCATCATTGCCACTATCACGCCAGAATGCCTGTTTCCATCGACGGCCTGCTTCGTCCAGAAGGAACTGGGCATGCGCGAGATACCGGCCTTTGATGTGTCGGCCGCGTGCAGCGGGTTTATCTACGCCCTGCTCGTCGGGGCGCGCATGATTCAGGGTTCGACCTATCGAAATGTGCTGGTGATCGGCGCCGAGACCATGTCGCGCATCACCGACTATCAGGATCGGGCCAGTTGCATCATTTTTGGCGACGGCGCCGGAGCCTGCGTACTGACCCATGCGGACGCAAACGAGGGCTTCGGCATTCTGCACAGCAAGATGCACGCCTCGGGCGTCGATCCGTCGATGCTCTGGGTTCCCGCCGGCGGCTCGCGGCTGCCCGCCTCGATGATGACCGTGCAGGAGCGGCTGCATTACACCAAGATGCGCGGCCAGGAAGTATACAAACTGGCAGTCAAGCGCAACATGGAGGTGATTGAGTCGACACTGGCCGAGGCCGGCGTCGATCCGGCTGACCTGGCGGTGGTGATTCCGCACCAGTCGAACCTGCGAATTATTGAATCGGCCCGTGAAAAGCTCGGCTTGCCCCGCGAAAAGATGTTCATGAATATTCAGCGCTGCGGCAATACATCGGCCGCATCCATTCCCATGGGACTGGATGAATGCCGCCGCACCGGCCGGGTGAACACCGGCGATCTGGTATTGCTCGTGGCCTTCGGCGCCGGTCTAACCTGGGCATCAGCCCTGATCAGGATTTGAGACGCCGGATTTGATCCGGCCCATCGCGAGAGTTTCATTTTGACCAAGACAGCAATCGTTTTTCCAGGACAGGGCGCCCAGGTCGTCGGCATGGGCAAGGACATCGCCGAGGCACAACCGGCCGCGCGCCGCGTGTTCGACGAAGCCGATCGCATCCTGGGTTTTTCACTTTCGCAGATCTGTTTCGAGGGACCGGCTGATCGCCTCAACGCCACCGACGTTTCGCAACCCGCGATCTTCGTCACCTCGGTCGCCATGTGGCGCGTGATGTCCGAAAAGGGCATCGCCGCCGATCTGGCCCCCGCCGCGATGGCGGGACTGTCATTGGGCGAATACACGGCACTTCATTTGGCCGGATGGATCGATTTCGAAGAGTGCCTGCGATTGGTGGCCCGCCGTGGACAACTGATGCAGGCCGCCGCGGAGAGCACCACCGGCGGCATGGTGTCGATTATGAATCTGTCCGAGGAGCAAACCATCGCCCTGTGCCGCGAGGCCAGCCAGGGTGAGCCGATCGGTCCCGCGAACTACAATTGTCCCGGCCAAATAGTCATTTCGGGCGCGAAAGGCGCCTGCGATCGGGCGGTCGGGCTGGTGGAAAAACACGGCGGTAGAGGCATTCCCCTCGTCGTTGCCGGGGCGTTCCACTCCCCGCTCATGGAGATAGCGGCCCAGGGCCTGACCGAACCCCTTGCAAAAGCGACCTTGAAAACGTCGCAAATACCGGTGGTATCGAACGTCACGGCCGATTATCATGGCGACCCGGCTTCGGTGCGGTCGCGGCTTCGCGAGCAGGTGGCCCAGCCCATACGCTGGGAGGCCTCGATGCGCAAATTGATCGCCGACGGCTTCGGCCGTTTCGTCGAAGTCGGCCCTGGCAGGGTTCTGAGCGGGCTTATGCGGAAGATTGACCGCTCGGTTAAGATGCTGAACTTCTCGTCGGCGGCGAACTTGGATCAGCCGTTGAATTAACCGCCGTGCAGCCCGTTGACGGGAATCGGCCAGACTGGGTGTGGAAGCGACGATGTCTGAACTGGTAGATCGAGTGGCCGTGGTTACGGGAGGCTCCCGCGGCATTGGCCGGGCCGCAAGCCTGTGCCTTGCCAAACAGGGCGCCACCGTGGTCGCCTGCGCCCGCAATGCGGAAAAGCTCGCGTCGCTCACGGCCGAGGCCGCCGACCGCCGCTACCCCGGAAAGATTGTCATACGCCCGCTCGACGTAACGGAGAGCGACGCGGTCGAGAAATGGGTCGACGGCGTGGCCACAGACTTCGGCCGCCTCGACATCCTTGTAAACAACGCCGGCATCACCCGCGACGGCCTCGTCATGAACATGAGCGACGAGCAATTCGACGAGGTGATTGACACCAATTTGCGCGGCGTCTTTTTGATGACCCGCGCCGCAGGCAAGCACATGATCCGCGCCCGCT
>CAYXEY010000291.1:0-6907 GCA_964464105.1 uncultured Planctomycetaceae bacterium | reverse complement strand
CTACCTGGGTCATAGCCGAGTCTCCCTTTCAAACACACCTGTATTCATCATGGCCGCCGGGGACTCTCGTCACGTGACGCAGCAGATTCCCTTGGCGCCCCCCAAAAAAACACACAATCACTCAAAGCTCTCCGGCCCCCGTGCATGCCCCCCCAACCGCAGCCGGATACTGGAGGTCCATGCGACGTTATGTCATGCAAACTGTCAGTGTTTCTGGAAAAAAATCGGCGCTGGAGCGCGCCTAGCGCGCGCTGGCCCAAGTGTGCATAAACAGCTGTGTGTATGGATATTCCGGCAATCCGGCCAAACGCGGAGAAAGCTCGCATTGGCGAGTGAATTGAGGGTTATGGCACAGCGGATGGTTGCGTACTGGCAGGCCGCAGCTCGGTCGATATTTGCAGCATTTTTTCTGCAAGATCAGTTCGGCCTGCCGCCCGGAAGTGCTTCTCCATCTGGTTCACCAACTCGACCCAGAATCGGTCCGCTTTGCGCAGATTGGGCTTTCGAAGTTCCAGGGCCTCAAGCCCGATGGCGGCGCCCTCTTCCGCCTTACCGACGGCGAACAGGCAGAGGGCCAGCCTCGAACACGTCTTCAGCGTCCGCACATCACCGGGCGGTAGGCGCTTCTGTTGAATGGCCACCGCTTCACGTAACAAGGGTTCGGCCTCCGCGGTCCGATGGGTCGCCATGAGCACTTGCGAAAGGGCCGACAACTCCAACGCCAGTGAAGGATGCTGATTGCCGAGCACCTTTCGACTCAGGCCGATGGACTCGCGAAAGAGCGGCTCAGCCTGCTCATAATCGCCGAGATTGCCGGCCATCACCGCAAGATTGGCGATGGCCTGAATGACCATCGGATGTTCGTCGCGCAGGATTTCGCGTCGAATCGAGAGGACCTCGGTCATGAGAATCCTGGCCTGCTCGAAGTCGCCCCGCGCCGCGACGACGCCTGAGAGGTTGTTCAGCGTCTCAGCGGTTTCAACGCTCCGCCGCCCCATCGACTGTTCGCGAATTTGCAACGCCTTGCGCAAGGCCGCCTCGGCCTCAGGGATTTTTCCACCGGCACGCCGAACCGCGCCGAGATCGTTCCACACACGCGCCGTATCGACGTTGTCCTGACCGCGCAATCGCTCATGGGTGTGCAACGACTCAAGCAGGAGCGCCTCGGCCTGTTCGTATTTACCCTGCTCATAGAACAACCGGGCCATGTCGAATTCGCTCTCCGCCAGATCGTGATGGCCCGGCTCGAGCATTTTCAGGCGCGCTTGGTAAGCCGCCGAGATGAGCTGCTCGGCCTCATCAATCAGGCCCAGGCCCAGGTAAATGCGCCCGATGGTGCTGCGAATCGCAGCCTGCACTCGCGGCTGATTGCGCAGCTCGGCATCGACGCGAATCGCAGCCGCATCGATCACCGATTTCACCGTGGTCTGCGGTCCTTCATTGATCGCGTCGGCGGCCGACATGATCCCCTGAAAGAGATCCGCCGTGGCCTCGGCCTGATCGCGCGCCACATAAGCCGCGTCGCGCTCGTCGCGGGCAACCTTACCCTGCCACACGGCCACGCCGAGGCCGAACGTCAGCGCCAAAAGCGCTGCGATGCCCAGCACCACCACGACCGCGTGCCGGCGTACGAACTTGCTAAAACGATAGAGTGCCGTGTCAGGTCGCGCGAGCACCGGCAGTCCGGCCAGGTGCCGCTCGATATCGGCCATAAACTGTTCGACTGATTCGTATCGGCGGGCCGGATCCTTGTGCAGCGCCTTGAGCACAATGGTGTCGAGATCGCCGCGCAGCCGTCGAGCCAGTTTCTCGACGCTTCCCTCTCGAATTTCGCCGCTCCTATCAATCGCCTGTGACGCGCCGCCCGGCGGCGGCGGATGCACAAATCCCTCTGCCCGCCTGACTGCAAGACTGGGCAGGATCGGCTGCTGCTCCAGAACGGCCTTCTCGTATTCGGCCGCCGAGCCGTTTGAAATCCGGTACGGTCGCCGGCCCGTCATCAGCTCATAAAGGACAACGCCCAGAGAATAAATGTCTGTCGCGGTGCTGAGTGTGCGACCGGACACCTGCTCCGGACTGGCATATGCCGGCGTGAGGCGGCGCTGCTGCGAGATCGTCGGATCGGGCATCTCGGATTCGACCAGCACTTTGGCGAGTCCAAAATCCAAGAGCTTCGGCACACCTCGTTTGTTTACGAAGATATTTCCCGGCTTGATGTCGCGATGCACCACCAGGTTCTGATGGGCGAATCGAACGGCGTCGCAGACGATCGAGAACAGCCTCAACCGTTGCGTGATCGACAGCCTGAGGGCGTCACAATACTGATCGATCGGTGACCCGTCGACATATTCCATCGCGAGATAGGGGCGTTCGTCGGATGTGGCCCCACCGTCGTAAAGTTGTGCGACGTTGGGGTGATTCAGCGATGCGAGGGTGCGCCGTTCATGCTCGAATCGCCGGAGAATCTCATCCGAATCCATGCCCCGCTTGACGACCTTGATGGCTACTTTCTGATCGAATTGACCGTCGGCCCGGGCGGCAAGATAGACCGTGCCCATTCCGCCGACGCCGAGCCGGCGCAGGAGGCGGTAGGCGCCAATCACCGTACCCTGCGGCTCTTCGGGCGGCTCGGCGTGCTGGGGCAGCGCGATTTCGGGCAACGCCGATTCTTTCAAAAATGCACCGGTGGACTCATCGTGGGCCAGCAGCGACTCCACTTCGCGGCGGAGCCGCTCATCGTCGCCGCATGCCTGGCTCAGGGCCTGCGGGCGCTGTCCCGCAGGAAGAGTGAGGATTTCCGAGAAAATGCCCTCGATGCGTTTGAAGTCCTCCGGCTTCATGAATGCGGCAGGCCCTCCAGCGCGCGATGCAGCCAGGCCCGGGCGAATCGCCAGTCGCGGGCCACGGTGCTTTCAGAGACTCCTGTCGCTTTCGCGATCTCCTCCACACTCAGACCGCCGTAGAATTTCAATTCCACCAGGCTGGCCATCTTTTCATCGAGGGCCGCCAGATTGGTAAGAGCTTCGTCCAGTCCGATCAGGTCCACATCTCCGTTGCTCGCCGCCGGATCGACGTCGTCCAGGGAGACGCGGCGCTGCTCGCCGCCGCGCTTGATCCGTTTCTTGGAGCGGGCATGGTCTGTCAGGATCCGCCGGATGGCCCGTGCCGCGGCGCCGAAGAAATGGCGGCGATTCTCCCAGGGCGTTTCACACGGCCCGATCAATCGAAGGTAGGCTTCATGCACCAGAGCCGTTGGCTGCAACGTGTGCTCCGGACCCTCGGCTGCAAGGAACCGTTCGGAGAGGGCGCGCAGCTCCTCGTACACGAGCGGGAACAACTCGTCGGTGGCGAGTCGATCTCCTTCGTTGGCGCGCACCAGCAGGCTCGTCACGTCAGACTGGGCCATGCAATTCCTCTGATGATTCATGTCGCAGCGACCACGCGCAATTGTCGTCTTTTGTCGCGGGAAATTCCAATATTGGCGGAATGTGCGAAAAGTAGTGCGTGTGCCCGAATGCACACCGCTTCCCAGCCGTTTGCCCGGCTTTGATTCTGTTCGGACCCGCAAGTCCGAAATAATTGCAACCCGACAATCAGCTAGTTGCCGCGCCGGCGCAAGGGCATGGTCATGCAGCGGGGACCGCCCAGGCCGCGGACCAGCTCCGATCCAACCACTGCGATGACATCGATTCCGGCGTCGCGCATGGCCGCGACCGTGCGCTGATTGCGCTCGTAGGTGCAGGCGACGCGCGGGGCCAGTGCGAGAATGTTGGTCCCGTCGGTGCGCTGCTCGCGGCTGGCGAAGTGCTCGCTGCCGCCGCCGGTGCGCACGACTTTCAGCGGACGCCCGAACTCATCGCTGAGAATGCCCTCCAAGTTGCGCGACTCGACAATTCGGCTGACGCCACCGGACCCGTCAGATTCATACCGGTGTATGAATTGCAGATTCTCCATCACGCCGGGATACCAGACCACCATGCCGCGATCGACGATGGTGAATACGGTGTCCAGGTGCATGAATGTCCGCTCGCCGGGAATCGGAATTTCGTAGAAGCGCTTGACCGCACTGCGTTCGAAGGCCTTGCGGGCCAGCACTTCGGTCGTTTCGCTCCGTGTCCGCTCGCTGGTGCCGACCAGAACGGCCTCGGCATTCAGTACGATCACGTCGCCGCCCTCGATCGTGAAAGGGCGGTCTTCCTCGGGATGCTTGGTCGACCCAAATAGAATCGGCGAGCCGGTGAACTCCGGATGGTCCTCCATGACCGCGCGGGTCAGAATCGCCTCGCGCACACGCTCGGGATAATGCATCTTGCACGATACGATCGCCGATCCGATGACCACGGCCGGGTCGCGATTGAAGTACGCGTTCGGAATCGGCGGTAATACAAATGTCTGATGCGGTTTCACCGTGGAGGGGCGCCGGCCGGTGCGCTCGGCGTACTCGCCATGGGTGATGCCGTTAAAGAACACACTCAGCAGCACATCGGCCGGGAAGTTCTTCTCATTCAAAAGCTCTTCCACCAGACCGGTGTTGCGCTCCGCGGCGCAGACCTTCACGATCAGCCGCCGCTTGGCATCGGGGTGGGTGCGAATCAGCTCGCCGATCAGGTCGGCCAGATAGACGACGTGGACACCCTTCCCGCGCATGGCCGCCACGAATTCGTCGTGCTCGTCCTGCATCCTTGTAAGGTAGGGTATGTCCTCGAATAGGAAGGCCCGCATGTTGTCATGCGTCAGCCGCTCGATTTCGTCGCCCGGACGGTGGACCAGCACCGCCTCTAGGGGGTCGTATTCGTTGATAATGTTCAGTTTCACGGGTCGCCCGCCGGTCTGCTTTTTGTTGAATGATCGGATCGTACCCGCGTTGCCGGACAGCGGCAAAGGCGACCGAGGGTCATGCCATTCCAGTCGATCCATAAGTGTTTTATAGGGCTGTAGTTAGAAAAGTCGGCGGTTCATTCCAGTCGCATCAAACCCGCGCGATCGGTGAAGCCGCGCCAACCCCTACCCCCCTCGCAGGGCAATCGAAGACAAAGCGTCCCAAAGTCGTTGATTGTGAGCCCCAACTGCATCTAAAATACTGTCAACAATAATGTTATCGCATGTTCAATGGGGGGGGGAACGTTATCGTGCCCGGCACCACGCTTCCGAGTGTCTCGCCACTGGCACGGACCATGCCCTTCGTAGTCGCGTCGGATCGAATCGGGGGATTCAGATGAGCGGGCGTCTCTCACAGCTTTCGCTGACCGTACTCGCGACACTCGCCCTCGCCGGCGGGTGCGACAACCGCAAGTCGGCCATGCGAATGGAAAGCTCCGGCGACTGCATCCGCCGCCCGCGACAGACGGCCCTGCTTTTTGGCCCTGAACACAACGTCGCCATGATGTCGACCACGATCGGTCGAACTGATTGGCCGGCCTCGGATGATGGCTATCGATTGCCGGACTACTCCGTGTATCAGGAGTTCTATTACGACACGACCGGCAATCGCAACAACGAACAGAACTACCCGCGGCGAACGACCTGGGGATATCGCGTCACCGGTGTCGAACGCTAGCCGCGAGACCAATACTCCACTCCACTCTCCTTTTCATCCCTTTCCACGCAAGCCGGCCGGACGACATGATGTCGCCCGGCCGTTTGTGTTTTTACGAGTGGAACATGAATGACGCGCCTGACCGATTGCCCAGGGAGTTGTGTGCCGCTTTTTCAAGCAGTGCCGAACGCGCAGATGCCACCTGGCCGAAGCACTGCTTGAAGCACTGGCCTACAGGAGAATGAATTAGATCATTCAACCGCAGCAGCCGCGGCCTGATCGGACGCCGCCTGAGGTTCGGCCTTGTCCAGGGCCTCGCGCTCCGTCATTTGAACCATGATGGACAGTTTGCCGGCGGCCGTGGTGATGAAATGTGCGTCATCGCCGTATAAGTCGAGCCGGATCACCACGCCCAGCGGCGTCGTGAAATAGTTATGGCAATAGGTCGCATAGTCCGTGATAGCCTGCTCCCAGGAATGGCCCGACTCTTCTCGCTTGCGCAGCGCGTAATACACGCCATCGATCTGTCCACCATACCGCGTCATGATGTCGGCGATGAGGATCTCCTCGGCCGCCGCGCGGACATACTGCCACTCGATCTTGTGGGCGTGAAACACCACGCGCAGCAGATGTTCGATCTTCCGCAGAATGCGGTGCAGGAAGTCGTGGTCGGCGATCGCCTGGCGAAGCGACGCCACCTTTTCTCGAGGGATCAATGCCATATTGATTGATTGAATGGGCCCGTCCGACCCCACGGCCGGCGGGCAAAGCATAGGGCTAAAGCCCTCATGTGTCACGAAGAGGGGGTTTCGCGGATCGCCTGTGGATTGATGTCGTGGCCGCTTTCTCGAATGGATAACATACCAGCCGCTGGACCGCAGCCAGTCCACAATGAATTCAAGATGCCTCTACGATTCCGCCGCCGATTCGACAGCTGCCGTGCACCATTTCGGCGACGCTATTTCACCTCGCTGAATAACGAATAAATCGGGCATTTAGCCCGCCGGACGCGCTAGGATGGTCGCGTGGGACGGCGGGCCCACCGCCGGGTGCATGTGAACTTACCGAAATGCCGAATCAGTAGGTGGAGGGTTTGACATGAAGACTCCACTCTCGGGCTTGTCAGTGCTCTTGCCGCTGGTCGCGCTGAGCATCGCTACACCACTGCGCGCGCAACGATCCACGCCGCCTAAGACGATTCCGCCCCAAATGTTTCCACTCAAGCCGATACCGACGTCGGCGCCGGCAGCCGACTGCCCCATTCGCCCGCTCATCACGGCGACGCTCACCAGCAACTCGCCGCAGAAGTTCGACTACGAAATGACTCCGCTCGGCACTACACCCATCACGATCACTGTGTCCGCACCGCCC
>CAYXEY010000290.1:0-6919 GCA_964464105.1 uncultured Planctomycetaceae bacterium | reverse complement strand
GGCCGCGAGCAGATCGCGATTGGTTGCCGCAATGACCCGGACATCCGTCTGGATCGGCGCATTTCCGCCGACGCGTTCGAACTCGCGCTCCTGGAGCACACGAAGAAGCTTGACCTGCACGTCCGGCGGCACTTCGCCGATTTCGTCGAGGAAGATCGTCCCGCCGTTGGCTAGTTCGAATCGGCCGATGCGTTTGGCGATGGCTCCGCTGAACGCGCCCTTTTCGTGGCCGAAGAGTTCGCTCTCCACGAGCCCCGCGGGCAGCGCCGCGCAATTCACCTTGATGAGCGGCTTGTCGCGCCGGCCGCTGGCCGAGTGAATCGCGCGGGCAATCAGCTCCTTCCCGGTGCCCGTCTCGCCGGTGATCAACACCGTTGAATCGGTCGGAGCGACGCGCCGCACATGTTCCAGGACGCCGTTCAGTGCCGCGCTTCGCCCCACGATCTCATCGAAATTGTGTACGGACTTTATTTCCTCCTGGAGGTAAACATTCTGCGCTCGAAGACGTGCCTGCTCCTGCTCGAGTAGCACCTTCTCCGTAATGTCGACGAACATTGTGCGCGTGAATTGACCGCTTCGGTCTGGCCGGGACCACCATTGAATCCAAAGCGGCTTGCCGTTGTCTTTTCGGCGGAGTTCAAGAATCACGCCGCTCGTATCCGCGCCGCGATTGATCGACTCCACCGCGGCCTTGAGTCGTGCCTGCGCCTCAGGCGTATCGGGAATGAATGACGTGCCCACCGTCCCCGGAACATCCTCAGGCTTGATTCCCAGCAGGCGCATCGCAGTTCGGTTGGCGCTGATGAAGCGCAGGTCGAGTCCCTCCTGCACGTATGCAATGGGCGCTTCCTCGAATAGGTCGAGATAGCGTTGCTCGCTGTCTCGCAGCTGTTTCTCCATGTGCAGCCGCTGCAATTCGGCCGCAGCGCGGGCGGCGAAGATCCGAAAAATGAACACCTTTCTGGCGTCTTCGGGCATTGGCTGGTCGTCGAAGACCGCCAGGTGGCCAAGGGTCTGACCCTGGCCATCGCGCAGGGGGACACCCAGGTAACTCTGGATTCCAAGCGCGACAAGCGGCTCATCGGTTGGGAATTTTTGGCTGACGCCCGTGGGGTGGTGACACTCGCTGCCTGCAACGACGTCCTCGCAGGGCGTGCCATGCAGATCCCACTCCACATTCTCGACAATTGCATCCTTGAACCAGAACGCAATCGTCCGAGCGCGGCCCGCTTGTTCAGTTTTGTTCTCGCCATCCTTCGAGGGGTGTGTCGAGCCGAGAAACTCGGCGATGAAGGCATATTTCGTCCCAACGGCGTCGGCCAGATGACGCACCAGGGTCTGAAAGAACGCCTCGCCCGCGGTTCCCGCCGTGCCCTGCACGATGGCGCGCAGGGCGGCAATTTCCTTGGTATCGATCAGCAACTCGGGGAATGTGTCCACCGCGAAATTGTACCCCGGCAGACCGATGAATCGAGAGTGCAATCCTCGGGAATACTCACGATCGGGCTGGCGTCGAAACTCCAAGCCTGTTCAACAGGTGATCACCCACCCGAAGGGCATTGGCCATGATGGTCAGCGCCGGGTTCACGGCGCCGCTGGACGGGAAGAAGCTCGCGTCGACGACGTACAGATTGTCCAATTCGTGGGCCTTGCAGTTCGTGTCAAGGGTGGACGACTTCGGGTCCCGTCCGAATCGAATCGTGCCACATTGATGGGCCACTCCGGCCAGCGGAATTCGCTGCCCCACCCAAAGCGAGCGGGCGAGCAAGCCCTGGTGGCAGTCGTGACCATGTACGCCGCACTTCGAAGTCTGCTTCATCAAGTCCTTGAGCTTCGCAATCAGCCGCTTGTGACCCTCTTCGTTATTGGGTGTGTAACTCAGTACCAGTTGACCGTCCGCATCGATGGTGACGCGATTGTCAGAATCGGGCAGATCCTCGCTGGTCAACCAGAAGTCTAGGGAGTGCTTGGCCATTTTGTCGAGCGTCCAGCCGGGGACCAGCGCGGGCGCGCCGGCACGAAGCGTGTCGCCGTCGAGCTTGCCGACGAATGAAATGTGGCCCATGGGAAAATCCCATTCGCTGGACGGACCGTAGAAGTCGTTGATGGCCAGTGTCTTTTGGAAGACTGTGGGATTCGGACATTTCGAAAGGGCCATCTGAATCGAATTGATGTGGCCCATGTAATGACGTCCAACGACGTCGGAGCCGTTGGCCAGTCCATTGGGGTGCTTGTCGCTGCGCGAGCGCAGGAGCAAAGCGGCCGAGTTGATCGCCCCGCAGGACATGACCACGATGTCGCCACGGTAGCGCTCCTCGGCGCCGTTGCGCATCACCACAACTTCGGTCACTTCGCGGCCCG
Source organism: uncultured Planctomycetaceae bacterium (assembly GCA_964464105.1). GTDB lineage: Bacteria > Planctomycetota > Phycisphaerae > UBA1845 > UTPLA1 > CAYXEY01. The sequence goes on along the minus strand of CAYXEY010000290.1, from coordinate 4,558 downwards.
ATGCGCTGGTCTCCAAACGTTGAACCATCGCGCCGGTCACCAGCGTGACATTCGAATGCGCGAGGGCCGGGTCGACTCCGCAAACCTGGGCATCCGCCTTGGCCTGCACAAGACAGGGATGCCCATCGCAGGTTTCGCAGCGGATGCACTTGCTCGTCTGAGGACTTTTCTCGTCGAGCATGATGCCGAGCGGCACATGAAATGGCTTGAGGCCGAGGGCCACAAGGTCGTCGTGCAGATGCTGAATCCGCGGCTCATGGCTCACCGGCGGATGTGGAAACGGTTCGCGCGCGGGCGGCTCGGTCGGGTCTTCGCCGCGCTGGCCGTGAACGTGATACATCCGCTCGGCCGCGCTGTAATACGGCTCTATGTCTTCGTAGGCAATGGGCCACGCAGGTGAGATGCCGCCATGATGACGAATCTCGCCGAAGTCGCTCTTGCGCAGGCGGAAGAGGGCCGCGCCGTAAAATTTCGTGTTGCCGCCGACGTAGTAATTCGTGTGTGGATGCAATTCGCGTCCGGCACTGTCGCGCCAGATTTCTTTCGTGTTGTACTTTCCCTCAACATTGACGGACCGCGTGTTCCAGTTGTCTTTTTCACGCGGCACGAAATCGCCACGCTCCAATAGGAGTATGGACTTCCCTGATGGGGCCAGCTTTGCGGCAAGCGTGCCGCCGCCCGCGCCGGTGCCGATGATGATTACGTCATAACGAGTTTTCGACATCGTGGTACTCCGGGTGAACGCCGTTTGGATGCAGCTGTGTCGGGAAGGTATCGCTCGAACCCAGTCAATGCGTCACAGTGGACGCCAGCGGCCGGCGTTGCCGCTCCAATAGGAGGTAGAGCACGTTGTCTGCGAAGACGGGGTCTTTCGTCAGGCCGAGGTGATCTCTAAAGATGAAATGAACGCCGCTCCAGTCGATCGGCGGGTTCGCATGGCGCCCCGCCGATCTCGCGTGCGAATCGGACAGTAGCGCGCTGGCCCGCAACACGGTCCCATCACCGGGCCCGAATCGGGCAATGCGAAGCGCGCCAGTCGACATGTTCACTTCGGCGACCGCCGGTGTTTGCTCTGCATCGCCGGCGACGAGATAAAGTTCCAGTCCGGGAGGCAACGGGCTGCGTACGGCCAGCGCGTTGTGGAATTGTTGCGCCCGTTCCAGGCTTGCGCTGGTGGTCCAGCGCGATCTGTTGTCGGCGATTGGGGTCGGCTTCATCCGGCAGCAGAATGCTCAGCATTTTTTCCTGCGCGGGCGACGCCAATCCCCAGCCGAGCTTCCCCCAGAGTTGCGGATCAAAGTAATCCAGCGGCTGCCCGTTCGCTGCATTCACAAGCGCCTCTGTCCCGGCGGGTGGCAACAACTGGTAGACGGCGGGCATCGTGCCGACGATTGCGGACTCGATGCGCGGAAGAGTCGGCCCAATCTCAGCGCCCTGGACGAGGTTTAGTAGCGAATCTATGGAACCACCGTTAGGCGTGCCGACAAGCACGACACGCTCGACGTGTCGCGCTCCTGTCCAGGGTGGCGCGGCGGGGGGGGCGCCGTTCAGCACGTCCGCGTCGCCGTACATCAGGAAGTAACGGGCGATCAGCCCGCCCATCGAGTGGGCCACAATGTCAAACTTGATCTCGCGTTCGACGCCATATCGGCGCTTCAGTTCGCGCTGAACATACTCGCGCTTTTCATGTATGAAGTGATCGAGCCGTGCCGCATTCTCGACGTTATCCCGGCGCCAGTCATAGTCAAATTGGAAACAGGTGAAATGCGAATTGCCGTAGTCCACGGCGCCGGCCTCCGCGAGCTGCTCATCGCGATAACCGCCGACGCCGAGGATCGCCAGAATCTGCGCATATGCCCGCAATTCGATCGGCACGCCGAGGAGCTTTAACCGGACCCGGTCGAGCACGCCATCGCTGACAACATCATCGCGCAGTTCGTGGAGTGGCGCGCGAAGGCGCATCGGCAGCGCCAGAAGCCGTGCGCCGTCGGGGCGACTCGGATTGGCAAAATTGCCGGAGAACGCACCCCATACAGTGCGTTTTGTGTGCTGGTCGATCAACCGCGATCCGATGATTCCGGGAATGACAATCACGGGATTGCGGTCGACGTCGGAGCGGCTAGCCAGCGCGTTGTAAAGGCCGCCGAGTTTTGGCGCGTGCAATGAACTGGTACAACCGGCAGTAGACAGAACCAATGCGAGAACAACAATTGGAAAAGTAAGGTGAAATGACCTCATAGACACTCCCTCACACTGGACCTGTTTCAACCGCCCGCCTCGAAGCCCGGATACAGCGTCATGCCGCCATCTACAAAGAGACTTGCGCCAGTGATGTAGTCGGCCTCGTCCGAGGCAAGCCAGACTGCGAGCCGGGCGATGTCTTCGACTTCGCCGATGCGCTTGTAGGGAATCAGTTTCATCAATTCGGCATACGCGGCCGGCGTGGCCCAAGCTGGCATGTTGATGGGCGTCCGAATGGCGCCCGGGCAGATGCTGTTGACACGAATGCGCCACGGCGCGACTTCCTGTGCAATGGATTTCATCAGCTGAAACACGCCGCCCTTGGAGGCTGCATAGTTCACGTGTCCTGCCCACGGAATGACCTCGTGCACGCTGCTGACGCAGATGATCTTGCCGGCGGCGCAGGACACATCCTTTTGCACGCCGCGACGTTTGAATTCCCTCACCGCCTCGCGGGCGCAGAGAAATTGGCCGGTCAGGTTGACGCTGATGACCTTGTTCCACTGCGCCAGGGTCATCTCTTCAAGGGGCGCGTCCTGCTGCAGGCCGGCATTGTTGACGAGAATATCAATGGTCCCGAACTCGTCGCGCATGCGGCCATACATGTCCGACACCTGTACTTCGTCGGAAACATCGGCGCGATGCGCGATGGCCCGGCCGCGATTGGTGCAGCCGCAGTGCGTCGCCTCATCCACTACGGCGCGGGCAGCTGCCTCGTCGCCGACGAAATTGATCATCACGTCGGCCCCGGCGGCGCAGAGTGCGATCGCGATGCCGCGACCGATTCCCGAACTGGCGCCGGTGACGAGCGCTTTCTGACCCTTAAGTACCGGCCGCGCCTCGCATTCGGGCATGACGACTTTGGGGAGCTGGTCGGGTGTGAGGTTGCGAATGAGCTTGCTGCTCATCGGCGCGGATGGAGGCGCGGTCATTGTTGTCATGTCTGAGATTCCTTGTGGTGTTGAATCCGTGTCATCGGACGTTCGATGCAGTCGCCACCTGCCGGGTTTCACGCGAATGGACTGTTTTTTTTCTTTCCACTTCGGTTTGTGAGTCGTTGCTGGAATTCCCTGCGGGCGTCGCCAGCAACTTCGCAATGAGACCTGTCCAGCCACATTGGTGCGACGCACCGACGCCGCGTCCGGTATCGCCGTCGAAATATTCGTGAAACAACGGGTAGTCCGTGAAGTGCGGGTCGTGTTGAAGCCGTTCGTATCGACTGGCATCGACGCCTGATGTTGCCGATTTGGCGACCGGGCGACTGCCGTCGCGTTCGCGCAAAAAGATGCATGACAAACGCTTGGACAATTCCGCGGCGATCTCGCCGACGTTCATCATGTTCTTTGATCCTGTCGGGCACTCGATTTCGAAATCATCGCCGTAGTAGTGGTGGAACTTCTGAAGCGATTCGATCAGCAGATAGTTCACCGGGAACCAGATCGGCCCCCGCCAATTCGAATTGCCACCGAATGCACCAGAGTCCGACTCGCCCGGCTGGTAACGGACACCCAGCGTGTGGCCGTCGAGACGCAATTCGTAAGGCCAGTCGCGATGGGCCCGCGAAACGGCACGGACGCCGTAATCGGAAAGAAACTCATCTTCGTCCAGCATCCGGCGCAACAGTGCCTTCATGCGATGCCCGCGGAGCAGAGACAAAAGTCGGCGCTGACCTTTGCCGGGCACGTCCCAGTGTGACACCAGGGCCGCGAGGTCGGGTCGATAGTTCAGGAACCATTCGAGCCGACGCTTGAATTCCGGCAGGCGATCGAGAAGCTCAGGCTCAAGCGTTTCGACTGCAAACAGCGGGATCAGCCCGACCATCGAGCGCACCTTCAGCGGCACCGTCCGGCCGTCCGGTAGATTGAGCACGTCGTAATAGAATTGATCGTGCTCGCACCACAGGCCGACGCCGCCTTCCGCACACACGTCCTTGGTTCCGATCTTGTTCATGGCCTCGGCGATGTGCAGAAAGTGTTCGAAGAACTTGGTCGCGATGTCCTCGTAAACGCGGTTGTGCAGTGCCAGTTCGAGTGCAATGCGCATCAGGTTGAGGCAGTACATCGCCATCCAGCTCGTGCCATCGGCCTGATTGATGAAGCCGCCGGTCGGCAACGGGGCGCTGCGATCGAAGACGCCAATGTTGTCGAGGCCGAGGAATCCGCCCTGGAAGATGTTGCGCCCCTGCGCATCCTTGCGATTCACCCACCAGGTGAAATTGAGCATGAGCTTGTGGAATACGCGCTCCAGAAAGGCCAGGTCGCCGGCATGTTCCGGCTGACCAGCCAGCCGCCGCTGCTTGCGATCGATTTGAAACACG
>CAYXEY010000289.1:0-6920 GCA_964464105.1 uncultured Planctomycetaceae bacterium | reverse complement strand
GGTGTAGACAATGGCCCCGACACAGACTCCCACTCTCACCGCGAAAAATGCCAGCCTTGTCACGCTCGATCGCATGACGCTGAAGACACCCGGCCATCGAGGCAAGAGCATCCACAGGAAAATCAAGGCACCGAGAATCATGATGACATGCTCGGTGCCATCACGACTCAGCTCGGCCGGAAAGTAGTACCACGGAATACCTGCTACGCCCCAGATCACCGTACCAGGGAGATCGCTGAAGTAGTACTTATCGTCTTCAAGGCTTAGCTTCAGGTCTTGCCATTTCGGATCGTCCGACTCGTGCTGTCGGGCTTCGCCAAGCCAGGCTTGTCGCCGAACCTGCATATCCTGTGGCATATCGCCAAGTGTCTTCGGACGCAGCATGTGATCGAGGAGGTTCTTGCGGCCTGCGAGGGGATCGCTGAAGACCGACATCGCCGCCAGCGGATTGAAACACGCCGCAGTCGTCCATGCCGCCGCAAGCAGCCAGATCAACCCCAGCGCAAACGCCGGGCCGCGCCCGCGAATTCCCGTCTGCCAATGACCGAGCCCGCTGATGCCGCGGCCGATGAGTCGAATCGCCCAGAGAATCAAATGCAAGAACGTCGCGATGGGGGCCAGCAGCACCACGGGAATCGCGAACAGCGCGACTTGCTTTCGCGAAAGTGAAACGGGTCGGCGCAGGATGGGCGTGAGTGTGGCCTCGACCACGATGTAGTACTCAAATCCCAGATGATTGGCCTGCGCGAGGAAGAGCACATACGCCGTGACCGTGACCGGCGCGAAGATCGTGAAGAGTCGCATCCTAAGCCGCGGCGACACCCGTTATCCTCGTCCTTGAGGGCGTTGCAAGGGAAATAGAATCACGTCGCGAATGCTGGGCGAATTGGTCAGCAGCATGACCAGTCGGTCGATGCCCAGACCGAGTCCGCCGGCGGGGGGCATGCCGTATTCCAGCGCGGTCAAAAAGTCCTCATCCATGACCCGCATGGTCTCATCGCCTTCGCCGGCCACTTGTGCGCCCAGGGTTTCGCGCTGCACCGCCGGGTCATTCAACTCCGTGTAGGCGTTGCCCAGCTCCATGCCGGCCACGAACGCCTCGAAGCGCAGGGCCAGCGATGGATCGCCCGGCTTTCTACGCGTAAGCGGACAGATGGCCGCGGGGTATTCGGTCACGAAGGTCGGTTGAATCAGTTTGTCCTCGACAGTCTCTTCGAAGAGCTTGTTGGCGATGATGGCGTCATCCATGCCCGGGCCTTCAATGCCGATGCTCGCAGCCTTCTTTCGCACGGATGCGGAGTCGGCCAGGTCGACGCCGGCATGCTCCTTGAGCAGATCGCTGTAGGTCATACGCCGCCACGGCGTTGTGAGATCGATGTCGAGATCGCGGAACTTCCTCTGAAATCCACCGCCGATCACGCCGATGCAGCGAGTCACAATCCCCTCGACGATCGTCATCATGTCCGACAGATCACCGTAGGCCTGGTAGCACTCCATCATGGTGAACTCGGGATTGTGCCGCGTGCTGATGCCCTCGTTGCGGAAGTTGCGGTTGATTTCGAACACGCGCTCCATGCCGCCCACGAGCAGACGCTTGAGATACAGCTCCGGCGAGATGCGGAGGAACAAATCGAGTTCGAGTGTGTTGTGATGCGTGGTGAATGGACGGGCCGCTGCGCCGCCATAGATCGGCTGCAACATCGGCGTCTCGACTTCGAGAAACCCATCGTCACGTAGATACTGCCGCACCGACTCAATGATCTGGCACCGCGCCTTGAAGGTCTGCATCACCTCGGGATTGGCGAACAGATCCACATACCGCTGTCGATATCGCAGATCGGTATCGGTCAGTCCGTGGAACTTCTCCGGCGGGGTGTGCAGACTCTTGCAGAGCGGCGTGAGGGTCGTGGCCCAGAGCGTCAATTCGTTGGTCTTGGTGCGCCCCAGAAAGCCATCGACGCCGACGATGTCGCCGAGGTCGAGCTTCTCGAAAAGCGCCCACGCGGCGTCACCAATGCGCGACTTGGAAAGTCCGTACTGCAGGTCGCCCGTCGAGTCGCGGACGGTCAGAAACGCCAGCTTGCCGAACACGCGGCGAAGCATGAGCCGGCCGGCCGCCCGGGCGGTCTGCGATTCGTTTGACTCACCGGGACCGACGGGCAGCGGCTCGCCTCGTGCCCGGATGGACGCATGAGACTGGACCGCCTCGAATCGTGCGCCGTAGGGGTCGTGCCCCATCTCTGCAATCTGGCGAAGATGGGAAAGTCGGTCCTGGAAGTACTGGTCAGTCATAGCACCCGCGCCTGCGGCACCCTCACCCCAGCCCTGTCCCTCAAGGGAGAAGGAGTAAACCCCCAACCTTCGGTTGGGGTTTGCCGGTCGGGCCGTATGCTAGTCGGCCCCGGACACCCCTTCAACGGAGGCCGTGGCGCAATTCATTACCGACACGTCACTTGGAAATCGCGGGAATTCAGTTGACATTCCGGAGGCCGATCCACGCTAATATGGGTAGGGAATAAAGACGCCCGGATGGCAGGTTTACCATTACGGACGGACAATCCGGGTTTCCCGGCGGACGGAGGTTCCGATTGGGTCGAGCCGCCGAACGGAAGTTTGAAGATTCGGTTCTCTGTCACTTGGATGTCGTCTACCGGATGGCGCGCAGCATGGCGCGCGATCCGAACGAAGCCGACGACCTTGTGCAGGAGACCTTTTTGCGCGCGCATAAGGCGTTTGACCGGTTTGACCTTCGGGAGTTTGGGGCGAAGCCTTGGTTGTTGAAAATCCTGCACAACGTGTTCCTGACGCGCAAGGGACAGTCGGTGCGGCATCCGACGCTGTCGGACGACATGCGGTTTGACGAGATTGCGGCGGAAGTCGACCAGCCGGACTTATCCAGCATCGATTTCGCCAAATTGGCCAGCGATCATCTGGACGATGATCTGAGCAAGGCCTTGATGGGACTGTCCAGCCAGTATCGCACGGTGCTCATGTTGTGGGCCCTGGGCGATCTGAGCTACAAGGAAATCGGCGATGTGCTCGGCATCGCCATCGGCACCGTAATGAGCCGATTGTTCCGGGCCCGCCAGATGCTTTCGGTATCGCTGGCGGATTATGCGACGAAGCGGGGTTTCGGCGCGCAGCGTGGTGCATCAGCATGAATTGTAAGAACGCGCGACATCTCATCTTCGCCTTTGCCGACGGCCAGTTGGACGTCAAGGACAACTGCGACCTGCTCGACCATCTCAAGATGTGTCCGGCCTGCACGGCACGGGTCGATGAACACCAGCGGTTGCGGGTGGCCCTGCGCCGATCGATGGAGAACATCGAAGTACCCTCGGGCTTGGCCGCCAAGGTTCGTGCGAATGTGCTGGGTTCCAAGGCCCCGCGCGACTCTCGGCGACTGCTTCGTCTTGTTCCGGCTTTCCTCCTGACAGCCGCCTGCATCGCCTTTGCATTTCGCTCGATTTCGGACTTCGTTGCCGGGGGCGTGACGTTCACGGTGGAATCGACGCGCGTGGTTCCCCGCGGACTCAACGCCGCCGTGCAGGTGACGCACAAACACCTCGCCTGCGGCGCCGGTTCGCACGTGCATGCCAACATGGAATCCACGGTCAACCCCGCGACGGTGGGGCGCACTATGTCAGCCCATTACAGCAATAGCATCGTCGTGATGGCGCCAAATTTCAGTGAGCAAGGCTACTTCCTTGAAACTGCGTCATACTGCGGCGTGCAGGACACCGAGAATCGACAGGGCGCTCATTTGGTTTTCGCGTCCAACGTCGGGAATGACCGGATCTCTTTCTTCAGCGTTCCGCGCTGGGATTGTCTCGATCAGTGCGGGCATCGCGAAGTTGATGGCACAGGGCTGAAATATTACGGCGTTCCGCAGGAATCGGGCGGCATGCTCAACCTGGTCTACTGGCACCAGGATTCGACGACGTACATCGTGTGCGGGTCGTTGAGCAGCGAACGGCTCTCCAGCATGGTGCGAGAAGTGCACGACGCCAGTATAGCGGCTGCGGCCGGCAACAATTCCACGCCCTAATCGCTAACTTTTCGATTTGAGCTTGTCAGCTAACGCGTCGTATTCAGCGAGAACGCGCGCGTAATGCGCCAAACTGTCTTTCAAGCCGCCGGGCCGATTGCGCGCCAGCCAGAGCTTTCGATTGGTGACCATGATCGCCTTAATCTGTTTGCGGAGCGTCGCGACAACGCCGCGCGATGGCGATTTCATGAGCATGGCTCTGGCACGAAGCACGGCATGAGAAAGCACGTCCAGCGTCGTGCGAAATTCGGCCATGATGAGCTTGTCACCGCGAACGGATCTGGCACGGCGGCGAAGTTCCAGGATTCGCTGATCGACCACGTCAAGCCGCTTGGCGGTCAGGCCATCAATCGCCGTGGCATCATCCCAGCGCGAGTGCATGACGCGAAACAGCGCCGTCTTGTTCGGCAGATTCAGGCCAAGGGGCTCATGTATGCGGCCGGCGTCGCACCACAGCGCGCCAAACTGACTCTCGGTGTCATCGAAGGCGTGCTGACTCGTTTCGTTCGCAAGGTCAAGATTGCAGTTTGACTCAACGCACCAGGCCAGCGCGGCCCCGTGCACGAATCCAGGCGCGCTGACCGGCGGATACTGACGATGACCGTAATCGCCCCAATCGGTGATGAGATATCCGTTCGCCCCATGCTTCAGTCCGGTCATGGCGGCGCTGCGCAGATTGCCGATGCAATTGGTCGTTCGTCCCGAGAAGCTGCACCAGCTTGAGGTGCCGGGGCAGACGTAGAAGTCGAGCTTTCGCCGGGCCAGTTTGCGACAGGTGTCTTCGAAAGGCGAATCCGCTTCGTAACCCCAAACCAGCGGAATCACGTCGTCGGGCAGATCATCCACCAGTTCCGGATGCTGTTGCACGATGTCCGCCCAGAATTGCATGCGGCGGCCATGCTTGCGAACGAGCCGGTGAATCCGCAAGAGGAAGTCGAGGTAGACGCGGCCCACACCATGTTTCTCGCAGGCCGGCTTACTGCGCCCCTGGCCCAATTCGAAGGTTTCGTCGCAGCCCACGTTTAGTTGGCGGCTGCGAAAGCAGGGAAGCAGCTGCTCGTATAGATCGCTCACCAGCTTGATGCTCCGCGGATCGAGCGGGTTGAGCGTGGTGGCCTGCGTGCGAATGTCGCCCCAGGGCGACTTCCAACCCTCCAGCGTCTCGGCCAGATCGCGGTAGGGCGCGTGCTTCAGCCACCGCTCCATGTGGCCAAATGAATTCTGATTGGGCACCAGCTCAATGCCGCGCTCGGCACAGTAGCGGTCCAAGCTGCGAATCTGTGCAGGCGTCATCGGAGACGCCTGCCGCCACACGACCTCATGTTCGCGATAGGCGAAGGTGTGCTCGGTGTAGAGCTGAAGTTCGTTGATCTTCCAGCGGGCCAGCCTGTCCACGGTGGCCCGCAGGGATTTCATTGTGGGCACTTTGTCGCGACTGATGTCGAGCATCACGCCGCGATGAGCAAAATCCGGATAGTCGTCGATTTGCATGCACTGGATCGGGCCCGTCCCGGCCTCCACCAACTGCCGCAGCGCTGCGGCCGCGTAACGGAAACCGTCGAGCGATGACGCCTGCACATTGATAAGCTCGGACGTGATTTCCAAACGATAGCCCTGCGGCTTGACCCCGGAATCGAGCCGCAGGCGAATCGGGAACGTGGGCAGTGGAGTCGAACGACGAATCGTCCGCAGAGCGGCGCGGATCAAGCGAATCGCGGGCGCTGTCTTCTTATTCAAGCCTTCTGCGTGAATCTGAATTGACCGGCCGGTAAGCCTGGCGACGCCCGACAGCAGTTTTGCATGCCGGGGTCGCGGAAGCAGATCGGTGACCCTCGCAGGTCGCACGAGTGGGGAGCGGGGCATGCGAGAAGAAACCTAATTGTTCCCGGCTTCGACGAGCTGCGGCGCTGGCTCGACGCTCCGCGTTGGAGCGGGAGCTGTGGGCAATTGCTCAGTTCGTTCGCGCGCCATTCGCGATGAGAGGTATTGGCCCCAGAAGGTCAGAGCGGCGACATAGCTGAATCCTGCTGCGAAAAGGAACAGGAAAAAGACGCCGGCCCACATGCGCAAACTGATGGTGTACCACAGGCACACGGACAGGTAGAGCGCCAGCCCCAGTTCGCACCAGGCTTGCAGCCGCTTCATATCCAGCGGATTCTTGGCTGATTTCTTGTGAAGAGCGACATCGCGCGAAGTGGTCGCGCCAAACTTCGGCGTCCGCACGAACTCGGCGCTCTTGCCGAAGAAACCTTCAATGGCAGCGCGGGTGTTATTCAGCGAAATGCCCACGCCGAGGCTCATCAGGAATGGCAGATACTTCAGGCTCTCGGCCCAGGTGCGGAAAATCTCGCGTTGGCACGCCACATAAAACGAGCTTGCAGAACAGGTCGCAATCAGGAACAGCGAGCCGTCGAAGAGCACCTGGCCCATCGGGCTGTCCTTGAAGAGCGACAACTTGCACAGCATGACCGGGAACAGCAGCAGAATCAGCATCAGAATGAAGACGGGCGTCACACAGCCGGTCAGGTGGAAGAACGCTTCCATCTTGATGCGCCAGGGCAGCCGCGACCGCAGAATGCCGGGCAGCAGCTTTTTGCAGGTCTGCGCGCCGCCCTTGGTCCAGCGATGCTGCTGGCTCTTGAACGCGTTGATTTCCGGCGGCAGTTCCGCCGGGCTGGTGATTTCGGGGAGGTAAATAAACTTCCAGCCCTTGCACTGCGCCCGATACGAAAGATCGAGATCCTCGGTCACGGTGTCGTGCTGCCAGCCGCCGGCATCGGCAATGGTCGTGCGCCGCCAGGCGCCGGCCGTGCCGTTGAAGCTCATGAATCGACCGGAGCGGTTTCGCGCGGCGTGCTCGATGACGAAGTGG
>CAYXEY010000288.1:0-6943 GCA_964464105.1 uncultured Planctomycetaceae bacterium | reverse complement strand
CCGCCTGTTTTCGGGAAATTAGCCAAGCAAGAGATTGACGAACGGCTGAATATCGCGACCGTTGACAGCGCCGTCGTAGTTCATATCGGCTTGAGCGGGCGTGCAGCCGGGACATACTCCCGGGTTTGCCAACATGTTCACCATGTATGGGATATCAGCGAGCGTAACAGCGCCATCACCATTCACATCGCCGCGCGGGGCTGCGTAATCTAGGTTGAGATACAGCCATCCGCCGCCGGGTGAGGGGTTGTAGTCCGAGACCTTCAGCACGAAGACGTGCCCTGCGGTCACCGGATATTGCCAGATTCGCGACTGCAAATTGCCGGGCCAGGCATCGTCATCGCAGACGTAATAGCCAAAGTCGTCAGGTCCCATGCAGAATCCAACGCCGCCGTCACCGCAGGGGTTCGCGAAGGCGGTGCCATTGAACAGGGCGAGAACCGTGTCGTAATTGCTGCCAAAGGTGTCGATCGTGACAGTGCCCGTTGCCGATGGCAGGAAGCTGAAAAAGACTGAATTGCTGTTGCCGCTGGGGTGTCCGCAGGCCGTTCCAGTGGTTCCATCCATCTCATGACAGTCCCCAGCCGTCGCCGTTGCACCCACCGTGTACAAGGGCGGCAGGTTGTAAACCCCCGGGGTATTGGGCAGGGGCGTGCGATTGTTGCAGAGGTCATTCACCGGCGGGCCATAGGTGAAACTCAGGTTGAGATTGAGCGTGCCGCCGCCGATGGCCGTGTTGTAGTCGGCCACTTTGATCAGATAGGTGCTGCCAGGGTAGGCCGCAATGTTGGAAACCTGCGATTGCAGTCCTCCATTGATGTCGTCGTTGCAGGCCAATTCGTTGTGCCAGTAGAAGATGTTCGCGCCGATGTAGAAGTTGCATCCATCCCAGACAGACAGCACCGTGTCGTAATTCGAGCCGAATGTATTAATTGTGAACCAGCCCGGCGCCGGTGGTTCATACTTGAACCACACCGAGTTGCTGACGCCCTGGTTGTTCCACTCGCAGGACTCCTCGGGCTCGTAATAGCTGGACGTGGTTGCGCTGACGGTGTTAATGTTGCCGCTGGCGTAGGAAGCGCCTGTGATGACAATTGGATTGATGCATTGATCGTTCGGAGGGCCGAACACGGTGAGGGACTTGTAGGCGTTGACCAGACCCCAGCCAAAAGTCGTGTCGTACCCGGATGGATTCAGGTCGGTCGCACCGGACTTCATGGCCGTTTCGATTGTGGAGGAGCTCCAGGTCGGGTGGGCCACCTTGATCAGCGCCGCGACCGCCGCCGCATATGGTGACGCAAATGAAGTGCCGTTGATCCAGGTGTAATCCGTGTTTCCATATCCGGCTGCACCGGTGCGATCGGTTGTTCGAATATCAGTGCCGGGGGCGGAGAAATCGAGGCCGGTTCCGAACTGGCTGGTGGCGTTCAGTGCGCCTGTCTGCGTGATATTAGCGACTGAATTGACCGTGTCAGCCGAGCTGGGATAGGCGATGGTCGACGCGCCGCTGTTGCCGGCGGAGGCGAAGTGCACCTGGCCGTTGTTGTAGCCATTCAGGTAGGCGGCATCGATCGCGTTCGATTGGGTGCCATAGGCGTTGCTGTTGTTAGTGATCTGAATGCCATTGTTGACCGCCCAGTTGAGCGCGTTGACAGTCCAGGTGTTGCTTGCAGACCAGTTTGTGTCGCAGGTTGCCGGCGTGTTCGCCACCATGCACCGGGCAGACACCACGCGGCAGCTTGGGGCAAGACCGGTCACGCCGATAGCGTTGTTGAAATGTGCCGACACACAGCCTGCCACTGCCGTACCGTGGTTGTCGCATTGGTTGACCGGTCCGCCGCCAGCCACGCCGTCGGCCTGGCCGCCGGTGAAATCCCGTCCGGCATTTTGATTGATGTCTGGATGATTCTGCTGCACGCCGTTGTCGATGATCAGCACGCGCACCGAGGAATTGCCATTTGTAATATTCCAGGCCTCTTCGCCATCCATGTCGATGTCGTTGGTGCCGGCTGTTCCATTGTAGGTCGCACCAGTGTTTTGAATGCCCCAAAGATTGGTCATCTCCGGGTCATCCGGAATGATGTCGCCGCGCCCGGTGAAGAACAAGTCGGGTTCGGCCCAGTCGACGCGCGGATCTCGAGCCAGTCGATTGGCGGCGCTCAGCACATCGAAGCCGTTTCGACTGGTGCCCGCGAGTCGGAAAGCGTTGCTCAATCCGCCGAAGCGTTCCTGGCTGATCCGAAATTCGCCGGCCAGGGCAGAGAGTGCGGCCGATACGTTTCCCCCGTGTTCGGCCTTGAATCGAACGAGGAGCTCGGGCCAGATGATGACAATCCCGCCGGGCAAGAGCAGGCTGCGAAAGACCGGCGATGCAAATTCAACTGCGCCCGATGCGATTATGAGTTGAAGGCGGGCGTTGAGCGCAGCCTCGTCTGCGACGGGGTCCGCAAGCGTGAGCAAACTCCAACCTTCAACTCCGACTGAAACGGCTTCGGTGACGCGCACCCCACCCAGTTTGGCTTCGGTGCGATTGGCCGGATCGGTCAGGTCAACGCCTTGAATGGCTTTCGCTGCGATGCGCATCTTGTCGAGCGGAAGGGAGATGACCTTGCCGTGGTAGTAGTAGTAGTTGGGGAGGAGCGGGTCGCGGCTCATTGGCGTGGTGTGGTCGGTGTTTTGAAAGGCGAGCGCGCCGTCTTTCTTAGGATTGTTCAAATCGCGTGCAGCCACTTCTTCGGGAGTGGGGGGGACGGGTGCAAACGTGAGTTCAGTCGCGTCTTTCGCAATCAAGACGGGCTGTGGTGAATCTGCCACGGCGTGTACCGCCGGCACATATATGAAAATGAGTGAGCGGAGAGCGACGGCGGTTGCAAGACGATTGGATGACATCATTTCACCCTCCGATTTCGAGATTGTGTGTCTTGACGCATTGAAGAGACCTCTGGAGGCCGGCACTTGATTCAATGGGTCGTTTCAGCCCAGCCTTCAATGCGTTGCAACGCGGGTCTCACTCACGCCGAGGTAGGAGTTTTTCAATCCCTGACTCCGGCCTGTTACAATGGGGGCTTCTGCGCGAGAGATTGGAGACAGCTGCCGTGACCCCCGCCGAATTGAATAGGGTTCGACTCGCCGTGGGGGGCGACAAGGACGCGCTCGGCGAATTGTTGGAGGCCTGTGGCCCGGTCGTTGAGGCCGGGCTGATCATCAGTACAAAATGGGGGGGCATGCTCGACGCGGCCGACGTGATGCAGGTCACCTACATGGAGGCCTTCCTGCAGATCCAGGGCTTCGACCTCCTGCGTGCCGAGGCCTTTCCACAGTGGTTGAAGCGGATCGCAGAGAACAACCTGCGTGATGCGATTCGATCACTTGAAGCCAAGAAAAACCCGCCGCCGCATTTGAAACTGAATGCCGAGTCCGGCGATGGCAGCCTGGCCCTGTTCGATGTGTTGACTTCAGGTGGCGGCACACCCAGTCGAATCGTCCGACAGGATGAGGCTCATTCCAGATTACGCCAAGCCCTTACCTGCCTTCCGTCGGACTATGCAAGGGTCGTGCAATTATATGATATGGATGGGAAGCCCGTGGACGAAGTGGCCCGCATACTCGAACGATCGACCGGGGCGATATTCATGCTCCGGCAGCGGGCCCACGATCGCCTGCGTGTCCTGCTGGGCAACCCTTCGAACATTCTCGAATCGAATACGTGAGTTTGCACACCCAGTTTACGCAGTAGTAATTGCATGGTGACGCCCGACCACCGCCAGATTGAGCACCGCGCCTGGATTGCGGCCGCCCGACTGCAATCCGACGAGGCAGACCGCGGTGTGCTTTCGGACGGGAGTTCCATCGCCGGAGGACTCCCGCCACTCAAGGCCGATCACATTCCCGGGTACGAGCTTGAACGCGAAATTCATCGCGGAGCCCAGGGTGCCGTTTATCGCGCCGTGCAGAAGGGAACCGGACGGCGCGTCGCCGTGAAGTTGCTGCACGATCATGCACTCGGCAGCCGTCTGGAGGAGGCGCGGTTCGAACGGGAAATGCGGGTGCTCGCCGCTCTTCAACATCCCAACATCGTTACGATTCACGACGGCGGCAGCCACGAGGGGCGTTTCTACCTCGTCATGGATTACATTGCCGGGCAGCCCCTCGACAAGTATCTGCATGACAGGCATCTGAGCCTTCGCGAGACAGTCGACCTTTGCATTCAAGTCTGCGAGGCCGTCAACGCCGCTCATCTTCAGGGGATCATTCACCGCGACTTGAAGCCCGCGAATGTTCGGGTGGACGAGTCCGGCCGTCCGCATGTTCTTGATTTCGGGCTCGCGAAATTCAGCACCCAACCGCCGGAAAGTTCCAGCGCTACAGCGATCATGGGCCCGGCGGTGACCCAGACCGGCCAGTTCATCGGCTCATTGCCCTGGTCTGCGCCTGAACAGGCCGACGGAAGCCCATCGCGCATCGATGTTCGGACGGACGTCTACTCGTTGGGCGTGCTGCTGTATCAAATGCTCACGGACCGGTTTCCGTATTCCGTCAGCGGGCCGATGAAAGAGACGCTGGAAGCCATTGTCCACCACGAGCCCACGCCTCCGCGTCGTCACCGGAGCGACGTCGACGATGAATTAGAGACTATTGTATTAAAATGTCTGCAGAAGGAGCCGGCCCGGCGCTACCAGTCGGCCGGCGACGTGGCCCGAGATCTGCGCCGGTATCTTGCGGGCGAGCCGATTGAGGCGAAGCGAGACTCGCTCCCGTATGTGCTGCGCAAGGGTCTGCGCCGGCACTGGCTCCCGGCCGGCGTAGCCGCCGCGTTCGTCATCGTGATCGGAGTCGGATTGATCGTATCGCTGACCCAGTGGCGAACCGCGATTCGTGAACGGAATGAGGCAATCGAAGCGCGCAAACGCGAACAAGTCGCCCGGCAACTGGCCGCAGACGAAGCCGGCCGGGCCAACTCGGCAAACGATTTTCTTCAGACCATGCTCTCGTCCGCGAATCCTGCCGTGAGCCAGGGCCGCGACCTGACGGTGCGAGAGGTACTCGATGTCGCGGCGCAGCGCGTGGAGCGAGGCGAATTGTCGAATCAACCGCGGGTTGAGGCAGCCGTGCGCCATACGCTCGGGCGATCGTATCTGTCGCTTGGACAGCTGAATGTGGCGGAACAGCAATTGAAAGTGGCGCTTCGGCTCAATGAACAGGTGGAAGGCGCCCGGAGCAAGGCCTATGGAGAATCGCTTTGCTGGCTCGGCGTGCTGGAGCAGCGTCGAAACCACTTTGACCATGCGGAACAATTGCAGCGCGAGGCGCTCGACATCTTTCGATCATTGAATCCGGAAGAGCCGGAGTTGATTGCGAATTCTCTGTCCGAGTTGGCCTACATGGCGGACTACCAGGGCCGCCGCGATGAAGGATTGGCCTTGACCCGCGAATCCCTGGATTACTACCGGAGAGCATTCGAACCGGGCCATCCCGAAATTACGTCGATGGAAAGCATGCTGGCGGCTCGCTCCCATGATCTGTCCGACTCGGTGGAACAGGCACAACGCTCGGTTGACGCGCATGTGGCGCGCTATGGCGAAAAACACCCGGAGGTGGCGCGCGCGTTAACACGGCTGGCGGCGGCGCTGACGGGGCAAAGCGATCTTCCGCGAGCCGTGAAAACACAGGAGCGTGCCGTCAAGCTCATGCGCGAGATCTTCAAGGATGAAAGCCCCGATTCCCTGTTTGCCGCGGCCGAGCTTGCCGGTCAGTACCGACGGATCGGACAGGAGGAAAAGGCTGTTGCCCTGCTGGCTGAACTTCTTCCGGCCGCTGAGAAGATACACGGACGCTGCAACGAAACCCGTCTGACTTATATGGTTCTCTCAGCAAGCGTGATGGCACGATCCGGGGATGTTGCGGGCGCCGAGCGCGAGTATCGATCGGTCATCGACGTTGACGGCTGCCCGGAATGGGCAACCGAACCGATGAGCTTGAACGCCCGCTTCGCGCTGGCGGAGTTGATTCTTGATCGCGGAGAATGCGACGCGGCGGAGCCATTGGTGATGGCGTGCAAGTCGTACGCCGAGTCGAACCCCGGGCGGGCCAGCCCGGGCATGATCGCACGCATCCTGTGCATCCGGGGCGAAATTCAACTTTGTCGCAAGGAGTTTGCACAGGCCGAGATACTGCTGCTGGAGGCGCACAGCCGAATCGCGAAGTCCATTATGGTGGGGCGAGGATTCAAAGATCGAATAGCAGGCGACCTCGTTCGAGTGTACGAAGCCTGGGAAGCGGCGGAGCCGGGGACTGGCAAGGCGGAAAAGGCAGCTGAATGGAAATCCCGCGAGCCCGCATCGCAATCGAGTCCCTGAGTCTCCTGCGCAGACGTGTGATAGGGGGCCAGATGATGAAAAAGCTACAAAATGTCCCCCTAGGAGGAGGTATAATGCGGCAATCAGGGGGCCATGCCCCAGGCCGCGAGCCAAATACTCATTTGGGAGGGACTCAACGTGCGAAGACTGTTGCCGTCAGATGCGTCCTTGATCGCCGCCGCAATCTACTGCGTCTTGACCACACCAGCTCAGCTCTTGGCCACGACCTTTGCCGAGCAGGAGCCGAACGATTCCAAATACACCAGCAACGTCGTCCCGCCCATGGTCGCAGGAGATGTAATTACCGGGTATTCCGAGGCCACCTTTTCGACAGGTGATTTCAGTCCTGACTATTTCCTGGTGCAGACCGCCATCCTGCCGCCCGGTATCTATCAGCATCGATTGCGGTTGACCATCACGGGGGCGCCTCCGGTGACCGACACTTACAATGCCAGCATATTGGGCTTGGAGCAGGTGGCCGGCGTGATTCAGCCCAACACGGTTGCCACCGTGCATACGGCGCCGAACAACGGTTATCCGAACCACCCGCGGCGGACGGTTCAGTGGTATGGTTTCGGTCGCGGCGA
>CAYXEY010000287.1:0-6952 GCA_964464105.1 uncultured Planctomycetaceae bacterium | reverse complement strand
GTCGGCGGCGGCAAGTTCGCGCAGATACCCGCCGTGTTGCAACTGGTGTTCAGGCCGCGCCATTGGCCCTGCTCCGCGGCGCATTGCGTCTCGGTGATCTGGTGACAGGTAATCGCGCCGGTCGGGCTTGCGATGCAGCATGCGCCGGTCTGCGCCTGGGCCTGGTCAACCGCGGCGATACAAACCGCGGCGACCGCAATCAACGTACAACAACAGAAGCGAAGGGCGTTCCGCGAGACGTTCATCTTTCGACTCCCATGATTGAATGATGCCTGGACGATTTCCACTCTATGGAGGTCGCACCGCGGCCTCATGAATGCATCAACAGAGTCCCACACCCCGCCCGACCGAACGGTCGTTACAGGACCCCACTAGTTTACAACCAGACTTGTTGTCCGAAAATTGCTTTGAAATATATGAACCGATGACCGGTGGCGCAGGCTCGCAATAGCCGATGCGTAACTCATTTTAGATCAACGACTTATAGGATATGAAATGTCGCGATAAAGGCGATTGATTATGTGCGTGCTTGCACAGCCGGGCGACCAATGGAGTAGTACGCGAACCCGCGGCTGCGCATCTGTTCCGGCGTGAAGAGATTCCGTCCGTCAAAGATGACAGCGTGCTTGAGCGACTGCTTGATGCGGGTGAAGTCGGGCGAGCGAAACTCGTTCCACTCGGTGCAGATGGCCAGCGCGTCGGCGCCGTCGATCGCGGCATAGGCATCGTCGAAGTAGGCGATCTTGTCGCCGAACTCAGCGCGCAGGTTCGGCAGCGCCTTGGGATCGTGCGCCCGGACCTTCGCGCCAGCAGCCAGCAGCCCCTTGATGATGTTCAGGGCCGGCGCTTCGCGGATGTCGTCGGTCTTGGGCTTGAACGCCACCCCCCACAAGGCGAAGGTCTTGCCGCTCAGTTGCCCATCGAAATGACCCGCGATGGTGCGGACCATCCGGCTCTTCTGCCGTTCGTTGACTTGATGCACCGCGGCAAGCAGGTCGTGCTCGGCACTTGCCGCCTTGGCGACGTGACACAAGGCCTGCACATCCTTGGGGAAGCAGCTTCCACCGTATCCAATGCCGGGGTAGAGGAAGTGGAACCCAATGCGCTTGTCATGGGCCATGCCCACGCGGACCTGATCGACGTCGATGCCCAGTTCGCCGCAGAGGTTGGCGACCTGGTTGATGAAGCTGATCCGCGTGGAGAGGTAGCAATTCGACGCGTACTTGATCATTTCCGCCGCGCGTCGCGCGACGACCAGGATGGGGTTCTGATTCCGCACGTAAGGCGCGTACAGCTCTTTCATCACCTCGGCCGCGGCGGCATCGTCGGAGCCGACGACCACCCGGTCGGGCCGCAGGAAGTCATCAACGGCTGAGCCTTCCTTGAGAAATTCGGGGTTGCTCACCACGGTCAGCGTGTGCCGGGCAAGCGGTTTGGTCAGGGCTTCCACCCGGTCGCAGGTGCCCACCGGCACCGTAGACTTCATCACCAGGATGGTCTTCTTGTCGACCACGCAGGCGATGTCCTGCACGGCCTTTTCAATCATGGAGAGATCGGCCGAGCCATCCGCCCGCGGCGGCGTGCCGATGGCGATGAAGATCACCTCGGCGTGCTTCACGGCCGCGGCCATGTCGGTCGTCAATGAAAATCGCTTGCTGTCGAGATTTTGGCGCAGCAGTTCGGTGAGACCCGGTTCGTAGATGGTGCATTCGCCGCGCGACAGCCGGGCGACCTTGCCCGGATCGATGTCCAGCCCGACGACGTGATTACCGGTGTCCGCCAGACACACGCCGGTGACAAGTCCTACGTATCCTGTGCCGACAACGGTAACGCGCATGAACTGGCCTCAACCCGACAAATCACCCCCGCGAGCGCCTCGCGGACACCTCAAACACTACCGTAAAATCGACCAATTGTCTTTGCGACGTAACTTCCGGCACGCTGTGACGCCCAATCAATCGATCCCGGGATATTCTTCAAGAAGCGACCTGTTTTCGGCGTGCGAGCAGCAAATTATGGCAATCCCGGACCACATCGTTCGGCGGGTTTTCGAAATCGGGGTCTTCGCGGCGTGCATCGCGCCGCTGGCGATGCACCACAATCGCCAATGTAATCGCATCGCACTCGAGCCGGTGGTTTCGATCCGCCAGACGCGAGTCGTGGCGTCTGCTTCGGAGCAAGTTTCTCCAATCGTCTGCCGGAACCCGATCCAGGACATCGGCCTCGTGATGGGTGGTGCTCCCGTTCACGCGGACTACGTCTTGGAGAATCTGACCGACCAACCGGTCTGGTTCAGGATCATTGAATCGTGCAGTTGTTGCCCTGCAAACACGATTCGGTGTATCGAACCATTAGGGACTTCAGTGGTGCGTGTGCAAGCCCAGACCCGGCACATACGAGGCGCTTTCACCAAAACCGTGCAAATCAAGGAGATTGAGGAGCCAATCAACGCGATGGAGCTTCTCACTCGCGCCGCAGCTCTCAGAATTGGTGCGAATTGAATCGCAGCCGCATCCCCCCTATCCTGATCCATCAACGAATGTTCCACGAGACCCGGAGGAGACGCGATGAATATCCACATCACCTACTGCCAGCAGTGAAACTATCTTCCCCAAGCCACCGGTCTGGTGGCCGAATTGAAGGCCAAGTACGGCGAGAATCAGCTCCGGACTTTTCTAACGCCCGGCTCGGGCGGGGTGTTCACCGTCGTGGTCGACGGGACCGAGGTGTTCAATAAGAAGCAGACCGGCCGCTTCCCCAGCTATGGCGAAGTGCCCATGGCCATCGACCAGCTGCTGCTGGAGCGCTGAGCCTGGCGTTCACGACGTGACGGTGATGTTCGCTTCGAAGCAGATGCCCTTGAGCCAGTCGACGACGTCGTTCTTCTTCTCCTCGCGGGCCCGCGCGATCAGCTTATTCATATAGGCAGTTGAATATTTGTGCGGGTCAAACGTCGCCTGTCCGATGGCCGCGCCGTCAAAGGCTGCGTCCTTCGCCGCGTGGTGCGCCGCGTCCGCCTCGGCCTCCAGAAACGCCTTGTGATTCGAGTAGCCGTCGGAACTGGAGAGCATATCGGTCACGCTGGCTCGTTCCTGTTCGGCCAGTTCCCCTTGCCGCGAAGTGCGAACATAGAATGCCCCGGCAATGGCCACCACGCCGATCACCGCGATCAATACAACTCGATTCTTCATTGCGACCGACTCCCGTCTGCCTGTTCCATCCGCGCCGAACGGTCTCCCGCGAGAGCGCCCTCGCCGTGACACTTCTGTTGCAATAGTCTAATAAGTCGGATTCAGAGCACAAAGCCGCCACCCGGACGGGCGATTGGTCGGCTTTGGACCAGGCGCCAACCGGATGGCCCAACCGAACGGCGGATTCAGTCTCATGCAGGCCATTCAATCCCTTCAGCAGCGCGTGGAGTCCCATTCCCGGCAGGGCCATTTTGTCTATGAATCGGGGCATCATGGCAATCTGTGGATTGACCTGGACGCCTTGCTGGCCGACGGAGATTGGCTCGAACTTTGGGCGCGGGAACTTGCCCATCGCGTCCGGAAGCTGGCGCCGCAGGTCGTGTGTGGTCCGATGATCGGCGGCGCGCAGCTCGCCCAACGGATCGCCGCCCAGTTTGGGGCGTTCTTCGCGTATACCGATCGCGACGAGAACGACGCCACCGTGCGATATAGACTTCCGCCAAGAATTAGCGGCGCGGTCGCGGGGCAGACCATTTTCCTGGTGGACGATGCCATCAACGCGGGCTCGGCGGTCATCGCGACCATGCGTGAATTGGAATCCCACGGCGGGCAGCTTGTCGGGCTGGGCTGCCTGATCTCGCTCAACGAGAAGGCTCAGGCGCTGGCTGACGAACATCGCCTGCCATTCGTGAGCCTGCTTCAACTTAATCAGTCACTTTGGCGCCCGGACGAATGCCCGAATTGTCGAAGCCGGAAATGAACTGCGAAAGAGCGCGATTCATGCGCAGAAAAAAACCCGCGGGCAAATGGCCAGCGGGTTCTTTATTGAATCGATAGTCAATTGGCGAATCAGCGCCGTCGGCGAAGAACCGCGGCCGCACCGAGGGCCAGCATCGCGAGCGAGGTCGGCTCGGGCGTCGGCGTCTCCTTCAGAGAGAACACGGTGAACGGGGCCTGAGCGTGCGGATTTACGGCGATATGCAATTCGCCATCGAGTGCGCCTGAACCCGGGAACCATTGCGAACCGTTCGGAACGACGCCGCCCAAGATGTCGAGCCGAGTGTTGCCATTGCTGAAACCGGCGATCGTGAACGGCGCGATCGAGAAGCCGATCGGGGGCGGTCCGCCGCTGCCGGCCGTGGCCGCGACGTCAAACACCGCATCGCCGCTGTCGATCAGGTCCATGTGAAAATCGGTCCAATCCGAACCTGTCGAATTGGTGATGATCTCATCTTCAATGATGATGCGGGTCACGTTGGTGATGGCCGTCTGGTTGAACGTGATCGAAATGGTCGGGAAGACACCGCTCGGACTGGGTCCCTGGGTGAACTGAGCGCTTTTCTCAATGAACACGCGCCCGTTGGCCAGTTGCGTGCAATCGGAGGCGATGATCTGAACCAGGCCGTCCAGCGAATTGTCCCAGGTCGCCCGCCATCCCGCCGCGCCGCCGCACAAATCGATCGACCCGGCCTGAGCCGCGCTGACCGACAGCAGGGCCGTCAGTAACGCTACGATTGTAGATGTTCGACGCAGCATTGCTTCCACCTCTTCCTGAATATCGGGAAGATGTGCGGGTTAATCCATCGCTGTGGACCACCGCACAGTGCCCGCTCCGTTCCGGTAATGTAATAGACAGCAGTGCAATATTGCAACTATTTGCCGGGAACGGCAGAAGATAAATTCCAGCTGCCGAGATGGTTTCGGCCTCGCCCTCGTGATTTCATAACACTATCAAAATCAACAACTTAAGGCCTATACAACCTTCCATCTGAATTATAGTGGCGGCCCTTTCTCCCCGAATTACACTATGTGTAGCAATGGGTGTGAATGGCGTCGCTTTCGAACGGAGGGCAGCACACGTCAAAACCGACGGTTCTTCCCGATGTCCAAGGTGCCGCTCGGCCGCCAGCCCCGCCGCGCGATATTGCGGGGCCTGTGGCCTGGCCCTTCCTCTGGAGGAGGGGATTTCTCAGCCCGGCCGATTGCGCGACCCCAGGGCCCTGCCAGTTCCGGCGGGCTTCCAGGCGTGCGGCGAATCCGCCGACCTGTTTTTCCGATGGGCCTCGGCCTGGGGCGATCAGCCGATGATCGGCACCGAGCCCCTCGGCGTTGAAGTCTTCAATCGCGGCTACGATCTGGCGGCGATTCAATTGCGGTTGCGGGTGTGCGACCAGTCCGGCGTATTGATTCTCGAAGCCGATCGATCGATTGACGTGCTTCGTCGCGGAATGACGACAACGATAGAAGTACATTCGTACGAGCTGTCCCGGCCGGTTGGGCGCGTCGAAGCGTCCCTGGTATCGGCCGAGTTCGAAGGTTTCGGGGGCTATTGAGCCGCGGTGCGGCGGAAAGGATGCGGTCATGACGGGATATCTGATTGCGTTCGGAATATTCATGTTCTTCGTGCTGTGCATTGCGATGAGCGGCGCATTTACGGTCGAACAGCAGACCAAGGCACTCGTCGAACGCTTCGGCCGCTTCGTGGGTACCGCCGGCCCAGGCCTCAACTTCAAGATTCCTATTTTCGACAAAGTTGCCGGCCGCGTGTCGCACCGCGTGCGCGAGCTTGAGATCGCAGTCGAGAGCAAGACCAAGGACGACGTGTTCGTCGATCTGAAGATCGCCGTGCAGTTCTTCGTCCGCGAGACCGACGATGCGGTCATCGCCGCGCACTACAAGCTGACCAACCCGGGCCAGCAGATCAGCTCATACGTATTCGACACGGTTCGCTCTCTGGTTCCCGAAATGCCGATCGACACGGTCTTCTCGGAGAAGGAGAAGATCGCCGCGGCCGTCAAGGAGCGATTGAGCGAGACCATGGAGACATTCGGCTACACCATTCTGCAGGCCCTGGTCAATGACATTCAGCCGGACGCGACGGTGAAAGAGGCAATGAACAAGGTCAATGCCAGCGCCCGCCTGAAGGAAGCCGCCAAGAACGAGGCCGAGGCGCGGAAGATCCGCGTGATTGCCGAAGCCGAAGCGGAGGCCCGCGCGAAGGAACTTCAGGGCGTCGGTATTGCCCGACAGCGCCTCGCCATCGCCAAGGGTCTTAAGGAGTCGGTCGAGGCCTGCTCCGAGGCCGGCATCAGCCCTGAAGAAGCCACCAAGATGGTGCTGATGACCCAGCACTACGACTCCGTGACCGCGGTCGGTGCGCATGCCAAGAGCACGGTGATGATGCTGCCCTATACGCCGGACGGCATGACCAACGTCGGTGACCAGATCATGCACGCACTGCTGACGTCGCACGCGTCGCAAAGCAACGGCGAGCCGACCGACGGCTCACGGCAACATGCAAAGCCGCCGCGGATTCAAAAGGACGCCTGACGCCCGTTCAAAATGCCCGCGGGTGTTAAGTAGACAGCAAATAAAAATAAGAAGGCCGCGCCGGAAAACTCCCGTGCGGCCTTCTTTCTTCTTCATTCTGCAAGATGCGCCTGCAAGGCGCGAGGAGCGGCTTACTTCTTGCCGCCCTTCTTGGCTGCGTTCAGGGCCGACTGCATCGCACCGGCATCGCCGTTGAAGACGCGGTCGATCATGTCCGCCACCAGCTGGCGCTGGGTGACTTCCGGCTTCTTGCCGGCGCTGAACAGAAATGCCTTGCCGACCGGACCCTTGACCTTGGTCGCCAGGCCCTTGGCCTCGAGGCGGGTCAGCAGGGTGACGACGCTGCCGTGCGCCATCGGTCGATACTTCAGCATCTTCTCGCGAATGCGGCGGGCCGTCACAGGCCCTTCCTGCCAGAGGCAGGCAAGTAC
>CAYXEY010000286.1:0-6957 GCA_964464105.1 uncultured Planctomycetaceae bacterium | reverse complement strand
GCAGTACGCCCTGCGGCGCGGCGATCAGGAGCTGGGCCTCAACTCGCTGGCCATTCTCTTCATCCTCGTGTTCCTCTGCTCGATCGCGACCAGGCTGATCGGCATTTTCGCCATCTTCGGCGCCTTCATTCTCGGGGCCGCGCTGTCGAGCGAGGACTGCTTCCGCGCAGTCGTCACCCGTTACTTCCGCAATTTTGTCACGGTCTTTTTCCTGCTCATCTTCTTCACCAACACTGGCTTACGCACCGATATCGGCTCGCTGGAGGGTGGTATGCTGTGGATGATCGCGGCGGCGGTTTCGCTCGTGGCCATCCTCGGCAAGTTCGGGGGATGCGCCCTGGCCGCCCGGCTGACCGGTATGAAGTCGAAGGAATCAGCCATCATCGGCGTGATGATGAACACCCGGGCGCTCATGAAGCTGATTGTCATCAACGTCGGCTATGACCTGGGCGTGATTCCAAGAAGCGTCTTCTGCATGCTGGTGATGATGGCCGTGCTGACCACCGTCATGACCACGCCGATCCTGCTGCGAATTGCCCGCGGAACCGAGCTGGAGCCGTTGATCGCCCAGACGAGTTTCGGCACGCGGATGGGCAGCATCGCCAATCGGCCCCCTGTACCGGCGCGTTGAGCCTGTGCGATTTCTCGCTATTCGCTATTCCACATTCAGATCGGATACGCCGTCGCCCACGGAAGCGGCTTGATAGGCGGATTGGCATAGACCGGCAGAGCGCCCTGTTGAAGTGCGTCGCAGGCCTGCTTCATCCCCTGCTTGCAGGCCTGGTCGAGAAATACCCGTGAGCGTTTATCGTCCGGCGGCACGTCATTGCTATTTTTGTATATATACGCGAGATACCAGCAGCTCTCGGCGTCCCCCGCCGCCGCGGCCTGCTCCAGCACCTGCGCCGTGCGTGCCAACTTCCCTTGCGGCCAATATCCCGAAAGAAACAACCGCGCCAGCGCCTTCGCCTTTGCGTCGGCGGGTTCCTTGCACCGGCGATAATAGTCCAGAGCGCGCATCGGATCCTTCGGCCTACCCCTGCCGGTTTCGTAGGCGTATCCCATCAAATAGCACAATCGATCATCCGGATGCGAACCGCAGGCCAACTCCATCTTTTCCAGCGCCTTGAGCACCTCCTGGTTGCCGAGTCGCTCGTCGTTGAATAAATACTGAATGGCCACGTTGATGCAGCCATTCACATCGCCCATGTCGCAGGCCTTCGAGAAGTAAAACGCCGCCCGACCGCGCATCTGCGGGATGATCCTGCCTTCCATGCAGATCAAGCCCAACTCGTTGTAGGCATCCGGCACGCCGCCGACCTCGGCCCGCCCGCCGGTAAGAATGACCAGTGCGTGACCGGCATGCGGCTTCCCTTCGGCGAAGGCCTTCTTCCAGAATGGAATCGAATTGCCGGGATGGTTCGAGTCGTCGGCGTAGCCAGTCGCCACCAGCGTGCCGAAGAAAATAGCCCACGCGGCCATGTGCGCGAGATTCAATCGCGGCGGCGAAAGGGCATTGACCCAACGCGCATTCAAGCGCCCCAGTGGGCCCGCGCGACACAACCGATCGATCATCGGCACCATCAGGTTGAGAATCGGGACGGGCAGCAGCTTGTCCCAGAAGAGCGGAATATCGAACAAGCCAAGCACCTGGAAAAGAAGCGCGTAACCAATCCCGTACAACGAGCCGAAGATCACACGTCCGACATTGGTCTTCGGCGACGTCGCCGGATCGGTTACCAGCAGATGCACGCCGAGGAAGATCGGCGCGGCGAGATTCGTGCTGATGAAGATGTAGGTGCCGGTCACCTGAAAATACACAATGTTGATCAGGAACAGCGTCACGACGGCCGCCACGGTCATCAACGTAACGTGGAAGAGATATTGGACAATCAGGCCGAGCGCGAAAATCACGATCAGCATGTGCGGAGCTTCGAAGGTGGTCGCGATCTCGCGGCCCCAGGTCCATTCATTGGAAAGGCCCGCGGCGATCAAACCAAGGGCGATGAGCGATTGCCCGAATGCTGACGGGTTGAAGATGTGGGTCCGTTTGCCCTCGCGCTCCCAGGTGAGGAACTGCTTGCCCAATGCGCCGACCGTGACCATCACGAACTGCATGAAGTACCAATCATCCTTGAACCAGAGCAGCAGGTTGGTGCTGAAGATGATGGGCATCGGTCCGAAGCCAAGCCGCCAGGTCTTGCCGCGCGACCAGGTGATCAGGCCTTCAAATGCGTAGAGAAAGCACAACTGGGCCGCAATCAGCGGCAGTTCTTTATAGACAATCGGCGCAAAATACGCCCACCACATCATGATGCCGAACTGAACCGACGCCTGTACATAGTGCGACTTAACAGCAACAAACTCCACGACCAGGCTGCGCCCCCGTTGGCTCGCCGACCGCCAGAGGATGAGCTCCCAGATCAGGAGTGCCCCGCCGGCGCCCGCAAGACTCCACGACAGCCGTGGGTTTCCGTGCACGCGCGGCAGGCAGATAAACGCCAGAAGCAGGGCCGTGAAGGCAAACGGAATCAGCGGGAATGACTGCGTGCGAGTGGATGAAGCGGTGGATGAGGGCGTCAGTGATGTCACGTTGCCGCAATTGTATACGGTAAGCAGCATGCGACTCAACCCGCTCCCCCCCGCTTCCGATCTTGCGCTATAATTACCGATAATGGACGTACAGTTGACGGGCATGCGTTGAACCCATGCCTGTTCGGCCGGTGATCTCACAGGTTCCCAAGGAGTACGACAATGAAAAAGCCAGCCCCGGCATCCGCCGCCATCATCGCGGGACTCTTTGCAATCCTGCCCTTTGCCGGCTGCGACGATGACGACAACGAGGTCCGCGATCAACCCGACGGCGTTTATTACGATCAGCAGACCAATCAGAATCCGCAGTATTACAGAGACGACGATCGCCGTGTGTATTACGGCGAACACCGTTGAAGTCCGTCGCCAGGGCGACCGGGATGACGACTGGGACGACGATGATGATGATGATCGCCGACGATATTACAACCGCGATCGAGATGATGACGACGACGACGATGACCGGCGATACTACCGCGGCCGGGATCGTGATGATGACGACGACGACGACGATTGGGATGACGACGACTAGGAGGCGGCCGGGCCAAACGGTCGTAATCATCTTTTGCCTATCTCAGGACTCGAGCGCGTCAAAGCGGCCCTGGCGGAATTGGGCTCCAACTGTCAGCTCGTCGAACTTCCCGATTCGACGCGCACGGCCGACGACGCCGCGAAGGCCATCGGCTGCACAGTGGCGCAGATTGCCAAGTCAATCATATTTCGTGCGAGCACGTCCGATCGTTCGGTGCTCGTGATCGCCAGCGGTGTGAACCGCGTAGACGAAGCGCGGATTGCCCAACTTCTCGGCGAACCCATCGAACGCGCCACGCCCGATTTCGTCCGAGAACGCACCGGCTTCGCCATCGGCGGGGTCGCCCCCGTCGGTCACGCCACGCCGCCAGTCACTTTTATCGACGCCGACCTCGCCCGATTCGCGGAAGTCTGGGCGGCCGGGGGCACTCCGCGTGCGGTCTTCAAGACCACAGCGGCGGAACTCGAACGCGCCACGACCGCGAGCGTCATTCGAGTTACATAGTGAACGCGCTGGTCGTGCATCGTTTCATACAATTAACATGCGACCGCACGCCGCCGTCGCGGCATCGGTCCCCACTGTCGCTCCACCACTCGCCGAGCGCTGCATGACCAACTGCCATTCACGGGTTGCAATGCTCCTCGCCCTGCCGCCGCTGACCGTCGCGGTGTTCTGCATGGGTGACGAGCTGAGCGACTTATTCAAAACCGTGTGGGCGGAGGCCGAGTTGATGCAAGTTGCAGCGCTGGCATCAACGCTGACATTCGCCGGACTCTGGTGGGCGATCTGGCATCCAGTCCTTCACCGTGATGGCCGTCGCATCGCTGCGACCCTCGCCCTCGCCGCCGTTTTGATCGGACAGGTGCTTATCTGGCGGCCTATGTGGCACACGTCCGGCTGCGCTCAAGACGACATTCTGCGCTGCGCGCAGTCGCTGAGTGACCTCGGACTGTGGTGCCTTGGTTTTGCATTGACCTGGTGGGGCGGACGGCAATGGCGGAACCTCCGCCAGCAATCGAAATCCTTAAAGCGCTGGGACTCGAAAGGCAGGCATATCATGACGCCCAATACTGTTCGGCTTGCAGTCGGATTCGCGCTGATGCCCTTGTTGCCAGGTGTCTTTTTCATCGTCGGCAACGCGCTTCACGATTTCTTCTCGCTGAACGACGACGTGACTTTTGTGGGAGCCTATTGCGTTTGCGCGACGCTGGCCGTCACCCTATGGTGGCTGGCATGGCGCCGCGTGGTCCGGTGGACGCCTCAACGCAGGGTACGCACCGGACTACTCGTCGCCATGATGTTCGTGGCACCTTTCACGCCGCTGATCCCCCGGCTGCAGGTCGATTGGTTTGATACGATTGTCATGGTGACCCCCCTGATGGTCCTCGCCACGTGGTTCGCCGGCACGGCGCGGGCCTGGCGTCTGGAACCGGGCGAAACGCCGACTGCGCTTCGTGGGACGTTTTCCGCGACCCAGTCATTGGACGGCAAACCTACCAATGACGACGAGACGCTGAGCGTGCCCTGCGGCAATTGCGACTACGACCTCCGCGGCCTGCGCGAAGCCCGCTGCCCCGAGTGCGGCTGGACCACCACGCTTGACGCCCTCGTCCGAAGAGGCGTGGCAACCTGTCTCGCACACGGCGAGGATTAGTCCGTTTTCAAATCATGACAACAACTGACGCAGACAGCGACGCAATCTGTTCCCAGATGCGGATCCCATCGCCGGTGCATGCGTCCGCACACGGATGCATGTGATTACACGGCACCACGTCCACACGGCCGATTGTCCTATTCACGCCGCTAAAGAAAAACTCAAGTCACTTCCGTAATAGATAAGTACTCTTTCAATGCAACCCGGCCGCTCGTCCTTGCAATCCTCCGGCGACAAGGTGCGCCAATCACGAGATGGCTTGTTCAATGCGTATCTGTACTTAGAGATCTGATCGTTGACGCCGGTGGTTCTGATGCGCACCCGCATGGAAACCGGCTTGTTTCGACGGACAACAAAACCCGCCCTGCGGATTCCCAGGAGTTTCAACAGTATGTGTCATTACCTTCAAAATCGAGTAACGGCCGTTGCAATCGCATGTTTGTCGGCTCTGATAGCCGCCGCGCCGACATTCGCCCAGCCGTGTCCGGATAGCGGTGACGGCGTGGTCACGGTGGTTCCGGATTTCGGGAATTGTGCCGAAGGCACGGCGCCGCTGGGCGACGGTCCGTACACGTGGGATATCTCAGAGGGCGGCAGTTACTTCATCACCATCACGGGCGTCTCGGAATGTAATGGTCAGGCAATCACCCTGTTTGCCGAGGCCAGCGATGGCAGCAATTTCTGCCTGCCGGCATATTTGACCAACGATCCCGGCACCTACCTCGCTGAAGTCCAATTGCCGCCCGAACTCTGTTTCACCTATCTGCTCAGTTACAAATGCGGCGATGACGTCACATGCGACAATGTCGGAACTTTTCCGGCGCAGGGCCCGGGCGGAGTTTGCATCGTTCAACTTCGCGCCGCCGTCTTTTCGTCCTCAGAGGTGGACTGCCAATATTTAGGAATTGATCAGGGCTGCGGCGAGGGAGGCCCGGAGTCCTGCCTCCTCATTGCGCCCCCGGGAGGAGATTTGGGTTGCTATCCCGACCCGAGCTGGTACGCATGCAATCCGGCGATGGCCACGGTCGTCCCGCAAGGCGGTTGCACGCCGGGTGAAGTCGTTTGCGTGCCCGGGCAGCCCACCCTCCTAATCGGCGAGAATATTCCCTGCAATTCGTGGTCGGTCATCAACTCATATTCCGTCACCTGCGGCGAAGCATCGTGCACTGAGATCCAGGAATTCACCTGGCGCGAAGTGGCCGCGCCCGTGATCGAGAGTTGCCCAGGCGGCACTTCGGTTCTGGGCTGCAATCCCGCTGAGATTCCAGGTTGCGATCCTTCCATGACGGCCCATGATGACTGCGGCCCCGTGGTGGTGAACTGCGAAGTGATCAACCAATCTGTCGGCTGTCACCACGCACGCCTACTTATCTACACGGCGGAAAATTGTGCGGGGATCGCCACCTGCACGAAGACCTACACTTGGACGCAGTATTCACTTCCCGTATTCGACAATTGCGGTCCCGGGAGCACCGACCTCGGTTGCAATCCGCCTGAAGTTCCAAACTGCCCCGGCAACGTGTCGGCGCATGACGAGTGCGGCTCGGTCGCGGTGGATTGCACCTTGAACGACGCGGTCGCCGGATGCCAGCGTACGCGCACATTGACCTACACGGCCATGAATTGCGCCGGAACCAGCATGTGTGCAAAGACCTACACCTGGACCCAGCTCACCGCCCCTGTTTTCGATAATTGTCAAAGTGGGAGTACGGACCTCGGCGCCAATCCTGCGAGTATCCCGGAATGTGATTCCACCGTGACGGCCCATGACGAGTGCGGCCCCGTCAACGTCACTTGCGCGTCGAGCGATCAGGTCAATGGCTGCCAGCACACCCGGACGCTCACCTTCACGGCGACCAACTGCGCGGGGACCAGCACCTGCACTCAAGTTTACAACTGGGGACAGGGTTCGCAGTTGACCTTCGACAACTGCGAGAGCGGCACGACCGATCTGGGCTGCAGTCCCGCGAGCATTCCCGGGCCCGATCTCACCATTACCGCGTCGAATGGCTGCGGCCCGGTGACGGTCACGAATGACGGCGGAGTCGATTCGGGAAGCGATTGTGAGGGCCGCACGCGAACCATCACATACTCTGCCACGGACGCCGGCCAGACAATCACATGCACGCGCACCTACACCTGGACGCTGGGCACCATCATCCACTCCACCCCCGTCGTG
>CAYXEY010000285.1:0-6962 GCA_964464105.1 uncultured Planctomycetaceae bacterium | reverse complement strand
AAATGGTCGCTGACGGTCTATCGACTGTTGGCGAACGGGATCAATCGGCCGGGTGAGATGGTGCGCAGCGTCGAGGGGCTGACGGCCAAAGTGCTCAATGAGTGCCTGCGCCGAAACATGGCATTCGGGATCATCGCCCGGACTACCTACAACGAGAGCCCGCCGCGTGTGGAATATGCCGTCACCCCGTTCGGCAGGAAATTCATCCGCATTCTGGATGCGCTCGAGCAGCTGCAAGACGAGATCATCACAGAGGCATGAGCGGTGGGCCGGTGGGGAACGTGGTGCGGCGATTTCAGGATACGGGAAGACTGTTGTGCGGATCCGTATAAGCCCCCGTGCTCAATGCTTCCGTAGTCGCAATTCGTTGAAACGAGGGCAGCTATGGCGTATGGTTCGCAAACGGCAGCGGCGTGTTATACGGACAGGAAGCGGTTCATCCGGTTCTTATGCGGATCGGCCGAAACGTTGTTGGGCGGCGACGAAGAGATGAGCGATGAACGCGACAAGGCGTTCCGCGGATGGGCGAAGCTCCTCAATCCGGACGAGCTTCGCACGAACCTCGTCCGTGCCTCGATCTTCCTTACTGCCTATGAATTTCTGCGACAGGCGCTGATTGAGCATCTTGAAGGCTTCTTTTCTGACGGGTGGGACGTCAATGGGCCGATCCTCGGTGAGGACTACCGCTGCAAGGTGTTGTCACTTCATCAGATGCCGTTCTTTGCGTCGGCGATCTGGTTCCGAAACTCCGGTGCACTCAGCGACGACGACCTCGGCCGACTCCGCGAGATTCGAGAGCATCGGAACTTCGTCGCTCACCACATCCCGGAGATCCTTGGGAGCGTCGAAGCAGAGGTCCGTCCAGACCTGCTACGCGCCATCGCCGACATCGTTCGCAAGATCGACATCTGGTGGATTCGCGAAGTGGAGATTCCCACAAATCCAGACCTCGACTCGACCGCTCCGGACGAGACCGATCTCGATGCGACCTTCTCAATGCGGATGGCGGTGCTCGATTTGCTTCTTCAAGTGGCAGACGGAAACGAGGAGACCCTCAGGCAGTTGTACGAGCAGTTCACGAAACGAGGCGTGGTGCACTAGTACGGATGACGACGCGAGAATCCAAAAGAGGACCCATTGGCGAACGAACTCTCTGAAGTCACTCGCCGAGCAATCGTCGACTTCATCGTCGCGTCTGAAATCGACTGGGCGGGTCGGCTCGGCGAAGACGACTTCTTGGCCCGCCTGTACGACTTGACCTCGATGCCTTCGACCGACCACCGGTTCGAGAACGCGGCGGGTGACATCTGGAAGCATCGGATCATGAATTTCGACTGGACCGCGGATTGGGTTTTCTACGACCCGCGCTTCAACCTGCTTTGGGCATCGGACGACGAGTTCTTGCGCTTCCTCTGCGAGACAGTCCATCCAGTCGTTCGCCCGGATTCCGACGCAGCCCGAGAGCTCGTCGGTGCCTATAACAGGGAGTTGGCTGCAGACGGCTGGTCTCTGGTCGAGGCGAAGCAGATCTCGGGGAAGCCCGTCTACGCGTCGCAGAAGATTGGTCAGCGCACGCAGGTTTTTGAGGAGCCTACAGGCTGGCAGAAAGTTGATCGCCAGCTCCAAGAGGTCCGCCTTCGGATCGACACAGCTGCGTCCGAAGAGCAATACCAGGCCGTCGGCTTGCTCTGCCGCGAGGTCCTTATCTCCGTCGCTCAGGAGGTGTATGACCCCTCCCGCCACCCACATCAGGGCACGGTAGCTCCAAGTGAGACGGACGCGGCGCGAATGCTCGAGGCGTTCTTTTCTGCAGAGCTCGCCGGCAGCTCTAACGAGGAGTCTCGCGCTCACGCAAAGGCCGCTCTGCGCCTCGCGCTGGCATTGCAACACAAGCGAACCGCTGACTTTCGGATGGCAGCACTGTGCGCGGAGGCTACGTCCTCAGTTGTCAACATACTCGCCGTCCTTGCTGGTCGGCGCGGACGCCTACTGTGAATCGACACCGGCGCGTCGCCGCCCAACACGCCGCTGAAGCTGACGGCCGCGGGCTTCAGTCGCGCGGATACCCGCGCTCGACACGGCCATGGTAGGGTCACGCGCGGCCGCAGATTAGCGGCCATCCGTTTGGCCCACCCAAGGGAGAATAGGACATGAAATTAGGAACAGTCGCTCTCACTCTCGGCCTCGCCATGGTGACCTTTGTGACGCCGAGGCTTTTGCCGGCCGAGCTGTTGGCCCCGATCCCCAGCCTCAACATGTCCCCGGACCTTCAGCAACTGTTCCAGGCAGAGATGAGGGAGCTTCTGCTTGGCACGCAGCACATTGCGGGGGCTCTACCGATCGCGAATTGGGACGGCATCGCCGACTCCGCCATGGCCATGCGAAACAGCTACGTCCTTGAACAGAAACTCACGACGACCCAGAGGCACGACCTCGAACAGCTACCCGAACAATTCAAGGCCTTCGACGAAGCGTTTCATCTCAGAGCCGAGAAGCTAGTGCACGCGGCCAAGGCTAAGGATGCCGAGGCCGTCTCGTTTCACTTCTCCCGGCTGCTGGATACCTGCGTCGCCTGTCATTCGACCTATGCCAAGACGAAGTTTCCGAACTTTCGATCGGAGGGACGAGCTGAACACCGTCACTAGAGCTTCGGGCGGGCGCAAAGCTATCGGGCTCAAGTCTTGTCTAGTGCATGGCGCTGAGATCGATCCAGCGGCGCGTGGATCACGTCACTGCCGGACCTAGCCTCTTCCAGAATGACCATGCCAGCGGCGGTTTCTCGACGTTCTGGCGCCTGTCGTCTTCCGCGTTCACTTGCGGCGACACGCCCGATCGTTCGGCCGTGCGACTCCATTGCACACACACATCCGCCTACGGCCGTTTGATCCCCAGCGCCTTGATGCGTGACGCGAGCGTCGTCGGTTTCATGCCTAGCAATGCCGCCGCGCCATCTGCGCCGAAGATCTTCCCCTTGGTCAATCCGAGCGCATGGACGATACTCTCCCGTTCCTGGCGTCTCAACTCATCCCTGGTCGCCGGCCTTGGCGATTCCGGCGTTGGGTGAGAGACGGCGATCGGCATCGACCGCTGAGATGGTTGGAGCTGGATGTGCAATGGCCCGCCCTGGGCGAGAATCACCGCGCGTTCCACCACGTTCTGAAGTTCGCGGACGTTGCCCGGCCAATCGTGGCCGACCAAGAGGCTTGAGACGGCCGGCGTCAAGCGCGGCGTCCGCCGATTCAGCCGTTGGGCGCTCCTGGCGATGAAATGCCGCGCCAGCGCGGGAATGTCTTCGCGCCGCTCCCGTAGCGGGGGAATGTGGATCGGGAACACGCTGAGGCGGTAGAACAGATCTTCCCGGAAGCGGCCGGCCTCCACCTCGCGCTTCAAGTCCCGATTTGTCGCGGCGACGATCCGCACGTCCACCTTGCGTGTCCTGGTTTCCCCGACGCGCTCGAATTCGCCTTCTTGCAGCACGCGCAGTAATTTGGCTTGCATCGGCAGCGGCACTTCTCCGATTTCGTCGAGGAACAGCGTGCCGCGGTCCGCCAGCTCGAAGCGGCCGGGCCGGTCGGACAGGGCGCCGGTGAAGGCGCCTTTCGCGTGGCCGAAGAATTCGCTTTCGAACAGCGCGTCCGGTACGGCGCTGCAATTCACTTTGATCATAGCCCGGCTTTTGCGCGGACTCCGGTCATGGATGGCGCGGGCCACCAACTCCTTGCCTGTGCCGCTCTCTCCGGTGATCAGGACCGCCGCGTCGGTCGGGGCCACGAGCTGCACCTGTCGCAGCACGTGCTGGAGCGCCTGACTCTCTCCGACGAATTCTCCCATGCCGAGCGCCGCCGTGACTTCCTCGCGGAGATACAGATTTTCTTCCTCCAGGCGGGCGCGGAGGAGGTCGATCTCCTCGCGAGCGCGGGCGTTCGCAATGCTCACCGCGGCGTAGTCGGCAAACACCCGCAGCCATTCGAACGCCTCCGCATCCAACCGACCGCGATCGAAGAGGGCCAAGACTCCAAGCATCTCTCCATGAAAGATCAACGGCTGGGCCGCAAATGTCTGAATGCCCTCGCGCGCAAACCAGGCAGAGTCGGCGATCCATTCTTCATCGCCCCGGACGCCGGCGAGCCAGAGCGCTTCTCCGTTCAAGGCGACACGACCGATCTTACGCTCACCGATCGGGCAGCGGTGAAAGCTGCCGTCGATGCGGCTGTAATCGACGTGTGTGTCCTGCGGCACGCCGGCGCTGGCGACGAGGTGCAGAGCCTTCGCGCTGTCCGCAGGGTCTTCTTCTCCCCGGCACACAGGGCAGGATTGGTTGGGGATCGTCAGCCAGATACGGGTCAGGACGGTGTTCGGGCATTGCGCGATGCCCTCGGTGATCGTTCGCAGGACCTCTTGCAGCGTGCCTTGCCGAGCCGTGACCACCATGACCTGCGGGAGCTGATGTGGATTCATGCGGGGCATGCTACGAAATATCGTCCGCAATTTCAACGGGAAGTCGTAAGTCACGAATATTCGTAGTGTTTGGGATGAGATGAAGTCCTAAACAGTATTTATTTTTCAACTACTTGGAGATTCTTGGCTACATGGCACGGCATCTGCTCAGGCAGGTGCGCAATCGCGTATTCGGCGCGGGTCACCCTAACAACTCAAGGAGACAACATGAATCGCATTGCACAACTCGACCCCCAGGCCGCAACGGGTCAGACGAAAACCCTCTTCGATGGCGTGCAGGGAAAACTCGGCGTCGTCCCAAACCTGATTCGCGTACTGGGCAACGCCCCCGCTGCGCTTAAGGGGTATCTCACGTTCAGTGCCGCGCTCGCGGATGGACAGTTCAACCCGAAGGTTCGCGAGCAGATTGCTCTCACGGTCGCCCAGACCAACCAATGCGCCTACTGCCTCAGCGCGCACTCGTTCATTGGCGGCAAATTGGGGCTGACCCAGCAGGATCTCGCCGAAGCTCGCCAGGCCCATGCGACCGATCCGCGCACGGAGGCCATCCTCAAGCTGGCACAGAGCATTGTGACGCAGCGGGGTGAGTTGGGGGCGGCAGGCCTCGAGGATGCGCGCCGTGCGGGGCTGACCGACGGAGACATCGTCGAGACGGTGGCGCATGTCGCGCTGAACACCTTCAGTAACTACATCAATCACATCGCTGGGACGGTCATTGACTTTCCTGAGGTCACGCTTGCGCAAGAGTGCGGCACGTCTTCGTGCGGCTGCCGGTAGGCGGGGAGGGGCTGCGTCGGTTCACAAGACTCTCGTCATCAATTCAGGAGAAAGGGTGCCATCATGAAGATCAGCAGTCGATCGATCGTTGCGTCGCTTGCCATCGTGATCCTCACGTCTCCGCTCATCTCATCGGCAGGGGAGCAGGAGCAGAAACCGACGGTGTCGCATTATGCCGGACCGCGAGAGGATGCGCCGATTCCCCGGCCTGGGTTACGACCCAAGAAAGGCCGGGTAGCGGTGGTCGTGACGGATCCGCAGAACGACTTTCTGAGCTCGAAGGGCGTGGCTTGGGGTGTGGTCGGACAGAGCGTGCAGGAAAACCATACGGTCGAACATATCGAAGACCTGTTCAAGGCCGCCAATTCCGCTGGTGTGCCGGTCTTCGTCATCCCGCACTATTACTATCCGCACGACCACCAGTGGAAATTAGGCGGTGAGATCGAAGACCTGATGCACAAGATCGGCATGTTCGACCGCAAGGGGGCGTTGACCCAGGAGGGGTTTGCCGGGTCGGGTGCCGATTGGCTCGACCGCTACAAACCCTATATCGAAGATGGCCGGACAGTCGTGACCAGCCCGCACAAGGTGTTCGGTCCCGAGTCGAACGATCTCATCTTGCAACTTCGCAAGGCCGACATCACCCAGGTCATCCTCGCCGGGATGTCCGCCAATCTCTGCACGGAATCGCACCTGCGCGAACTGCTCGAGCAGGGTTTCGAGGTGGTCGTGGTGACGGATGCGACGGCGGCCGCCAAGCTGCCGGGGTTCGATGGTTATGAGGCGGCGTTTGTGAACTTCCGTTTGATAGCGAGCGATGTGTGGAGCACGGCCCAGACGGTACAGACGCTTTCGACGATTCAGTAGCGAAAGTAGAGCGATGGAACGAACCGATCAGGACACAGGAGGAACTATGAAAACAGCGATTGTCATTTTGTCTGATCCCAAGGCCGGCGCGGAAGAAGCCTTGGGACGAGTGTTCAATGCCCTCGCCCTGGCTGCTGAATCCAAGCAACAGGGCGACGAGGTCGCCGTGGTGTTCAACGGCCCGGGGACGCGATGGCCGGCGGAGCTGACCAAATTGACGCATCCCGCCCACGCGCTCTATCAATCCGTGCGCGATGTGGTTCAGGGCGCATCCTGCGCCTGTGCCGAGGTCTTCGGGGCAACGGACGGCGTGCGGTCCTGTGGCGTCAAGACCGTGAACGATAACGCCGTATCTGGCACTGCCGGCCTCTTGAGCCTCCGGCGATACCTGGCCGACGGATGGCATGTGGTGGTGTTCTAAGAGAGATGGTGTGGACACCGGCGTGCAACGCTGTTGGGTTGCGCGCCGGTTGAACGGAGGACGACACGATGGCGACGAAATACTTAGATCTGGCGCTGACGGAGTCCGTGCGCCGAGCGCAGAAGCACTATTACGGCCATGCCGCGGAAATCGTCGATCCGCCTGACCGTGATCCGCTCGGTGAGGCGGAGGTCGAGTTCATCACGACTCGAGACAGCTTCTACCTGGGCACGGTCAGCGAAAGCGGATGGCCGTACGTTCAACATCGCGGCGGGTCTGCGGGCTTCCTGCGGGTGCTGAGCCCATCCAGGCTGGCGTTTGCGGATTTCAGGGGCAATCGCCAACTGCTGAGCACGGGCAACCTTCTGGTGAACGATCGCGTGGCGCTGTTTCTGATGGACTACGCGAACCGGACGCGACTGAAGTTGTTCGGCCATGC
>CAYXEY010000284.1:4847-6987 GCA_964464105.1 uncultured Planctomycetaceae bacterium | reverse complement strand
TATATCGTGTCTATTTCCGTGGATAGACTTCGCTCACGAATCTGAGTTGTTTCCCATGCGAACCGTCGTCACTCGCGTTGCCTCCGCCTCGGTTACCGTCAATAACGAATGCGTGGGCCGCATTGAGCGCGGGCTGCTCGCGCTGGTGGGCGTCGCTGCCGGCGATACTTCAAACGATGCCGCCGCGCTCGCCGACAAGCTGCGCTTCCTGCGGATTTTCCCCAACGCCGACGACAAGATGAACCTCGACGTGATTCAAGCCGGTGGCGCGATGCTCGTGGTCAGCAATTTCACTCTGCTGGCCGACACGAAGAAGGGCCGCCGTCCGGCATTCACCGGCGCGGCCGAACCGACGCTGGCCGAGGCGCTCTATCGTGAGCTTTGCGACAATCTGCGAAATCTCGGCGTCGAGGTCGAGACCGGCCGCTTCCGCGAATCGATGAAGGTCGAATCCGTCAACGACGGGCCGATCACGTTGATCGTGGATACACGCGGCTCAACCGAGGCTCGACTGTAAACAAGAACGCTCAATGTGGAACCGGTCAATGGCCGGTAAGCACAGGCCAATGGCCGGTGCCACACCTGCTGCTAACCTATGCCACGCCAGAGCCGTCAGATGACATGACCTTTTGCGGATGACAGGACACTTGCAGCCTGCTAGAATGATCATCGACGGGGCGCGGTGATACCGCGAAGGCCTGTCGCAATTGAGACCGGCGTCCCCTTCGACAATTTCCCGACGTGATGCATGGCCCCGTCCGATCACCGGCCCGAGCCGGATTCATCCCGCGAGCGTCGACCGGACAAACGGCCGATTATCGTGGGCATTGCTGGGGGCATCGGATCGGGCAAGAGCCAGGTGGCAAGGATGCTCGGCGAGCTGGGCGCGGTCGTCATTGATGCCGACGCCATGGTCCATGCCGAGCTGGATCATCCCGAAGTCAGACAAACACTGACGAACTGGTGGGGACCCGACATCGTCGGATCTGACGGCAAGGTCGATCGCAAACGCATCGGCACCATCGTGTTCAATGACTTGGCGCAGCGAACCCGTTTGGAAGGCTTGATTCACCCGCGGATCGGCGAGCGGCGCGACAAAATGATCGAGCAGGCGTCTGCCGACCCGAAGGTGCGTATGATTGTGATGGACGCCCCGTTGCTCTATGAGGTGGGCTTGGATCGGATGTGCGATTCTGTTATATTCGTGGAGAGCGACGCTGCCCGGCGGGCCGAGAGGTCCGAGAAAAATCGGCAGTGGGCCCCCGGCGAACTTGACCGCCGGGAAAAATCGCAAATGCCGCTGGACATCAAGCGTAAAAAAGCGGATCATATTTGCAGCAACAATTCCGACCTGCCCGCCCTCCGGCAGGAAGTGAAAGGCTTATACGAACTGATTCTGGCGAAGGATGGATCCTTCTAACTGACTTTTCGCGTTGACGCGCGGCCTACGGCGCCTCGCGACGCAACACCCCAACCGTCACCGCGATCGACCCCTACCGTTCAGTCAAACGCGTCGGGATTCCCCGAAACAACAAGACCATCAACAACTTTATTCACTCGCAGCGATAGATATCGGAGATTCATCAATGGGTAAGACCCCAGGCCCCCCGCGGCACCGCGGCAACAACAACAAAAAGATCATGAAGCCGCACGGCCATCGCCCGCGGCCCATTCCCCGACCCGCAGCCCCTCCGGTGATGGAACCGGAGGATGATTTCGCGGATGACATTGTCACGCCGCCACCGTCGCCCCAGCCCGAGGCGCCGGCGAAGGAACCCGTGAGCAGTGCACCTGAACCTGTCGCCGCGCCGACTCCAACGATGGCCCCGCCGTCCCCCGGCCCGACCGGCGACGGCGCCCCGCGTCCCACCAACGATCGTGAGACGCACGAGAAGTACGAGCGCGTAAAGCGCGGCGATCTGCACATCACCGATCTGCAGCGCATGAGCGTGCAGGAGCTTCACGAGGTCGCGCGCATCGAGGGTATCGTCGAATACGCCGCCCTCAAGAAGCAGGAGCTGATCTTTAAGATCCTCAAGGAGCGGATTAACAAGAACGGATTGATGTACGGCGAAGGCGTCCTCGAAATCCTGCCCGACGGCTTCGGTTTCCTGCGCAGCCCCGAGTACAATTACGTCCC
>CAYXEY010000284.1:0-4837 GCA_964464105.1 uncultured Planctomycetaceae bacterium | reverse complement strand
AATACGAAATTCAGGGCTATACCCGCATCAAGCGGCCCGACCTGATCATCCGCCTGCTGCAGGCGCGCACCGAGCGCGAAGGCACCGTCTTCGGAGACGGAATCCTCGAAATCATCGAAGACGGATTCGGGTTCCTGCGCAGCCCCGAGTACAATTACGTCCCCTGCCCCGATGACATTTACATCAGCCCCTCGCAGATTCGCCGGTTCGGCCTGCGCAGCGGGCACATCATCGCCGGACAGATTCGTCCGCCCAAGGAAAGCGAGAAGTATTTCGCGCTGCTGCGCGTCGAAGCGATCTGCTTTGAGGACCCGGACAAGGTCACCGAGAAGGCCGTATTCGAAGACCTGACGCCGCACCACCCGATCCGCCGGCTCATTTTGGAGACGACGCCGGACGAAGTGAACATGCGGGTGATCGACCTCGTCACGCCGATCGGTATGGGCCAGCGTATGCTGATCGTCGCCCCGCCGCGCACCGGCAAGACCGTGCTCCTGCAGAAAATGGCCAATGCCATCACCACCAATCACCCCGAGTGCTACGTCATCATCCTGCTGATCGACGAGCGGCCCGAGGAAGTGACCGAAATGCAGCGGCACACCAAGGCCGAAGTGGTAAGCAGCACGTTCGACGAGCCGTCCGCTCGACACGTGCAGGTGGCTGAAATGGTGATCGAAAAGGCCAAGCGCCTGGTCGAGTACGGACGCGACGTTGTCATCCTGCTCGACTCGATTACGCGACTGGCCCGTGCCTACAACACCGAAGTGCCGCACTCCGGCAAGATCCTTACTGGTGGTGTCGACGCGAATGCGTTGCAGAAGCCCAAGCGTTTCTTTGGCGCGGCCCGCGCGATCGAGGAGGGCGGCAGCCTGACCATCATCGGCACGGCCCTGATCGACACCGGCAGCAAGATGGACGAAGTCATCTTTGAAGAGTTCAAGGGCACCGGCAACAGCGAATTGCATCTCGACCGCCGTCTGGTTGAGAAGCGAATCTGGCCGGCCATCGACATCGCCGCGTCCGGCACGCGCAAGGAAGAGCTGCTGCTCGACCCACGCGAGCTGGAGCTGATCTACAAGCTGCGGCGCGTCCTGGTCGACATGAACCCGGTCGAGGCCATGAGCCTGATGACCCAGCGGCTCAAGAAGGTGAAGAGCAACGCCGAGTTCCTGATGACGATGAACCTGGCGTAGCGCCGCATCGCCTGAATTCGGCCGCTGCACTTGGCTTTTTAGTCGTCTAATAAGGTCGGCATGGGGTATTATGCACTCTCGATGTCTAAACCCGAGTCCATTCCGACACCCGCTGATCCCGTCGGCCCGGTGACGCGGCTCATGCGCGCGGCCGCCAAAGGGGATGGCTCCGCCGCGACGGAACTTCTTCCACTGGTCTACGACCGGCTCCGCGCCATCGCCCGCGAGCGCATGCGCCAGGAGAACGCCGGTCATACGCTCCAGGCTACCGCATTGGTTCATGAGGCCTATCTGCGACTGGTGGGCGACGAGGCCCTGAGCTGGTCCAGTCGGGCCGGCTTCTACTGCGCCGCGGCGCAGGCCATGCGGCGGATACTCATCGATCATGCCCGGCGACGGGGAAGAATCAAACGCGGCGGGGGCATGAACCGAAAACCGCTCGACGCCGTCGACCTTGCCGTTGCCGACGATGCCGACGACGTGCTCGCGCTGGATGCGGCGTTGAACCGGCTCGCCGAGCGCGATGCCCGCGCCGCGAAGATCGTCGAATTGCGTTTCTACGCGGGTCTCAGTGTCGAAGACACGGCCGCGGCGATGGAGTTGTCCGACCGCACTGTCAAGAGAGAATGGTCCTTCGCGCGGGCGTGGTTGTTCAAGGAACTCGGCGCTGGCTGACAGTCATTGCAGAACCCTGGACGCAAGTCCGGGGCCTTTGGCTTCCAGGAGCCGCGTGCATGCCGCATCACCCACCACTTGCGTGGTGGGTTCTGACAAAGCCGCCCACCGGGGAATTCGATGCCGGAATGGAATCTGGTCAAGTCGATTTTCGAAAAGCTGAGCGAGCTGCCCGATGACGCGCGCGCCGCGGCAAGGGATCATTTGTGCGGTGACGACACCGCCCTGCGTGATGCCGTGGACGAACTGCTCTTGGCTCACGTGCAGGCCGGCGCGTTTCTAAGAACTCCAACATTGCATCAATCACGAATCGCGGCCATGGCCGATCCGATCAGCGCACCCGCCGCGGAATTGCCGATGCAAATCGGCCAGTACACCGCGGTGGAGGTCATCGGCGAGGGCGGATTCGGAACGGTCTTCAAGGCCCGGCAGGAATCGCCAATTCAGCGCATTGTCGCATTAAAGGTCATCAAAGCAGGCATGGATTCCCGCGAGGTCGTCGCCCGCTTCGAGAGCGAGCGCCAGGCACTCGCCCTGATGAACCATCCCAACATCGCCGCCGTGCTGGACGCCGGAGCAACCCCGCAGGGCCGGCCCTATTTCGTCATGGAATACGTGTTCGGCAGGCCCATCATGGCCTACTGCGACGCGCATAGGCTGTCTCTGCAGGATCGACTGGCCCTCTTCATTCAAGTGTGCGACGCGATTCAGCACGCCCACCAAAAGGGCATCATTCACCGCGACATCAAGCCCAGCAATGTGATGGTGACGGAAAACACCGAATCATCAACGCCAGGCCGTCCCTCAAACGATTCGATCCGAGAGACAACCTCCTCGTCGCGCGCATCGGTCAAGGTCATCGACTTCGGCGTGGCCAAGGCCATCGATCAACGACTGACTGAGAACACGGTTTACACCCAGCAGGGAATGCTGATCGGCACACCGGCCTACATGAGTCCCGAACAGGCCGAGCTGGGCCCTCGCGACATCGATACGCGCACGGACGTCTATTCCCTGGGCGTGCTGCTTTACGAGCTTCTGACCGGCGCGCCTCCGTTCGACC
Organism: uncultured Planctomycetaceae bacterium; assembly: GCA_964464105.1. Classification (GTDB taxonomy): domain Bacteria; phylum Planctomycetota; class Phycisphaerae; order UBA1845; family UTPLA1; genus CAYXEY01. Next base: position 1,906 of record CAYXEY010000284.1, on the reverse strand, counting down.
CGCGCACGCTGATCTTCAAGAGCCATGCCGAGATTCAACGCCTTATTCGCGAGGTTGAGCCACCCCGCCCGAGCACGCGGTTGAACAATCTGGCCGCAAGGGAGTCAGCCTCTCGGCAAGCCTCGGCAGAGGACGAAGGGCCGACGCTTGAGGCAATCGCCAGCCGCCGCGCGGAGGACGCACGCACGATCATCAAGACCCTGCGCGGCGACCTCGACTGGATCGTGATGAAATGTCTGGAGAAAGATCGCTCGCGGCGTTACGAGACGGCCAGCGCACTCGCGCAGGAAATCGAGCGATTTCTTCATAACGATCCTGTTTTGGCCGGGCCGCCGACGTTGCCATATCGACTCAGAAAATTCGCGATGCGGAATCGCACCGCGGTCATTGCCGCGGCGGGAATAACCGCGGCGCTGTTGGTGGGGCTCACCGTCTCCGTCATTGGGCTCGTTTCGGCCGTGCACTCACGCGACGTCGCTGAAGATCAGCGCAAGATCGCCCAGGCCAGCGCCCGCAAGGCCGAGGCCGTCAATCGATTCCTTCAGGAAATGCTGGCCTCCGCCGATCCACGCAATAGTCTGCAACGGGATATCTCAGTCCGCTCGGCGCTGGATGTTGCAGTCGCCAAACTCGATGCCGGCAGCCTGGATCAGCAACCCGACGTCGCGGCGGCCGTGCGGTTGACCATCGGCCGCACCTATGCGGAGCTGGCTCAATTCGATGTGGCCATCAAGCAGGTTGATGCCGCGGTGGATGCATATCGACGGCTGTCTGGAACCGATGGCCTCGACTATGCCAACGCCCTTGTGCAGCGCGGCGAGGTGCTGCAACTCACGACCGGCCGCTTTGAGGACGCTGAGCATGATTTTCGCGAGGCCATCGGAATTCTGCGCGCCCAGCATGCGTCCAGCGTTCTGATCGCCGCGGCCGTCAACAACCTCGGATGCAGCCTGACGAGCCAGGGCCGCTTCGATGAATCAAAGACGCAACTGGAGGAGGCCATCGCACTTGCCCGGCTGTCCGAGAACAAGAATGAGTCGATTCTGGCCGAGGCGGTGAACAACCTCGGTCTCGTGCATGTGCAGCAGCGAAACTGGGACGCAGCCATTCCCCTCCTGCAGGAGGCGGTCGACGTCAATCGGCGGCTGCTCGGTCCGACGCATCCCAGCCTCGCGACAAATCTCGACAATTTGTCGCAAGCCCTTTTGGGTAAGGGTGACATTGCAGGAGCCGAAACGGCCATTCGCGACGCGCTCGAAATACGGCGCAAGCTGCTCGGCCCGGATCATCCCGATGTAGCCACCAGCCTGCACAACCTTGCAACTGTGCTCTTTCAGAAAAAGGACCTGGCCGGCTCTGAAGCGTCACTTCGTGAGGCGCTTGCGATCCTGCGTAAGGTGCGCGGCGCGGCCCACGCCGACACGCTCACCGTCGTCGATAGCCTGGTAAGCGTGCTCGGCGCCAGTGCCAGGCTGGCGGATGCCGAGCCCGTCCTGCTCGACACCTTTGAGGCCATCCGGGACAGCCCTGACGTGCCAATCTCACGGAAGGCGACCTTCGCCCGACGACTCAGCGACCTTTACCGCGCGTGGAAAAAAGCCGACGAAAGTAAGCGATGGGAAGCAAGAGCCGACGAGCTGCAGCCCCCGACGCCACCAGTACTTACGACCACAACCTCCCCGGCGTGATTCCGATTCGCCAAGACCGATCGCTCCCGACGGAAAATACCGTGGCCCCCCTCTTCAACTGAAGGCGCTTTCACATGTGCCCGCGTTAATCGACCGCGAGCCGAGGTCGTGAACTCGCCTGTTCACGATCCTGCGAAGTCGTCAGTGCAAGCCCCCACCTTCGGAGGTGAAACGTGATCATTCGCCAATCAAGCAAGCTCGGATCTTTCATCGTTGGT
>CAYXEY010000283.1:0-6990 GCA_964464105.1 uncultured Planctomycetaceae bacterium | reverse complement strand
TGACCCAGCGGCAGCTTGGCCTCCAGAAACGCGCCGCCGCCGTGACACGAAGATCGCATGCAGCTGGCGTCGCTGACGTGGGCCCGCGGCCGGGCGGCGCCATAACGACCGGTGAAGTAGCTGGCCAACTGGGAAAGTCCTCGGGCTTTGGCCATGATGGTGTGGTGTTCGCCGGGGGCGTAATGGCATTCGACGCACCAGACGTTCTCGCCGCCATGCTTGTCATGCGACCACGAGATGTAATAAGGGTCCATGACGTGACAGGTGCCACAGAATTGCGGCCGGGCGGTGTAGTATTCAGCGCCGCCGATGGTGGCCGCACTGAACACAACGAAGGCCAGCCCCAGCAGGGCGATGGTGCGTAGCCAGCGACGACGCTTCGGCTTCCCCTTCGGTTCGGCCGATGTCTCGGTGGACGCGGGGTCTTGCGGATTGGACAGCGCATCGGATTCGGGATTAGAAGGCGTGGACATGAGCCTGTGCTCCAAACTGAATGCTCGGCGGTACGGACGCGCGGCGGCACGCATCCGACGACAGCTCTGCGCCAACGTATACTACTCGGCCATGCCGGCGAAATGGCTCCCTATTTTGCAGATTGCGTTCGGCGTTGTCGCGTTCGCTGCGCAGCTTCGCGCAGCCGATCGCGCACTTACGGCAACGGCCGTTCAGGAGTTCCAGCTCCAAGTCGAGCCACCCGTGCGTTTGCCGACTGACGTGGCTGCCACGCCGGACGGTCAAATCTTCGTCGCCGATGGTCTCGGCGATCGGATCGTGAATTTTGATGCGAACGGCAGGTTCATTCAGCAGATCAGGCAGATCGGTGACTTGACACTGAGTCGCCCCCTGGCGGTAGCCCTTGATGCGGGCAGCCGACTCTGGATTGCGGACACGGGCAACGGCCGTGTGCTCGTACGTTCCGCGGATGGTTCGCTGGAACGGATGATCAAGCCCGAGCTTGCCGGTGACCACGCGCTTGATATCACCGACATCGCCCCGACGGGAGATGGAAAAGCCGTCTGGCTGGTAGACAACGATAATCACCGGCTTGTGCGCTTGGAGCTGGAAAGCGGTGCATTGACCGGCATTGGCAAGTACGGCGAGTCGCTCGGTCAGTTGCACTACCCCTTCATGCTGGCCTTGCGCAATACCGGGGACGTGCTGGTCACTGATGTCATCAATGGCCGCGTCGCGCAGTTCAATTCGCGCGGCCAACCGGCACGGAGCATTTCGACATACGGCGTCGAGCTCGGCCAGCTCTATCGCCCCAAGGGCATCGCCGTTGATTCGAGTGACAACACCTGGGTCGGCGACAGCGTGCTGGGTGTCATTCAGATCTTCAATCCGGACGGCGTGCTGATCGACGTGTTGCGCGATTCGAATGGGGGCGTGTTGCGTCTCGAAACGCCGATGGGCATGGCCTTCGATGGAGACGGCAATCTCTATGTGATTGAAATGACGCCGGCCCGCGTGCGAAAGTGGCGGATCGAGCGGAAAAACCCCGAGGTCGCTCCACTTCCCAAGTCATCCGAAATCGTGGGCGCCGCGGGTCGATCCTGCACGATATGTCACATCGAGATGATCGCGCCGCTGTCGCGCGGCGTCGGCACTGTCATCGCCGATCCACCCGCAAACTCCGAACAGGAACCCGCGGTCAGCCGTGCCGGGACGTGCCTCTCGTGCCACGACGGCTCCATTGCGGACTCGCGCAAGAAAGTCTGGCAGCTTCACGGCCACGCGACCGGAATGCTCCCGCCGCCGGACATGAAGGTTCCTGCCCATCTGCCCCTGGTGAATGGAACCGTATCGTGCCGCACGTGCCATTCGGCTCACATGGGGGGGCAATTCACCGGCGATATGACCAATGCCGTTTTCCTGCGCGTGCCGAATCGATCATCTGAGCTCTGCGTGAGCTGCCACGTAGACAAGACGCGCGGACCCAAACTGGGAACGCACCCGATCGGCGGCATGCCCTGGCCGGTTCCGCGCGAGCTGATCGACGCGGGGGCGCGGGTCGGGCCCAATCCGCGCGAGTTGACCTGTCAGGTTTGTCACACGCCCCATGGCTCCGCAAACGATCACCTGCTGGTCCGCGGAACTGATTCCAATCAACTCTGCCTGTCCTGTCACGATCAGTTACGGCCGGGCATGTTCCGCGACGGCAGTCACGCCGAGCATCCGATCAGCCCGGTGGTCAACGCGGCACAAGCCGCGGCGATTCGCGACATGGGCACCAAGCTGGGCGAGGGCGACAAGTTGCTCTGCCTCTCGTGCCACAAGCTGCACCACGGCAAGGGTGAGCGGTTCATGCTGGCCGACGATCTGGTTAATGGCCGGTTCTGCATCCGCTGCCATCAGGAAAAGACGAGTGTCTTGAAAACAAGCCACGACCTGCGCGACAAGTTCCCCGATGAGCGGAATCGACTGGGCATGACGCCCGCCTCGGGCGGCCCGTGCAGCAGTTGTCACATGTTTCATCGTTACGCCCGTCCGGTCGAGGAGAGCACGATTGATCCCGGTGGCAAGTGCATCACCTGTCATCAACAGGGACGCTGCGCCGAGGGCCGCGTGCTGGGGTCGGTCAATCATCCGGGGATCAAGTGCGTCGTTTGTCACGATCCGCACATGAGCGATCACCCCGCATTCCTGCACAAACCGCCGGGACAGGTGTGCTCCACGTGTCACACTCAGCAGTCCTCGGTTGCGGGCGGCCCGCACGATCTTTCCCAAAGCGCGAGCGCGTGGCCGGCCGAATCGCGGGTGATTGCCGATCCCTGCCTGGCCTGCCACCGTCCGCACGGAACTGAAGATACAGGTCTATTTCGCATGGCGGGATCGCAGGGCGGGGCCGACGCCGGCTGCCGGGCCTGCCATCCTGGCAATCTTTGGAATGTGCCGGCCGACAAGGCCGCAGTGCATCCGCAGATTGCATCTTCCGCCGCCGCAGCGACTTGTCTTCCATTTGGATCCACCGCGAACGGCGACCCCGGTGTCATGGCGTGCAAGACTTGTCACGATCCCCATGCCGGGGGCGGACCGAAGCTGCTGCGCGTCGCGGCGGGAAAGTCGTCTCAAGACCTGTGTCTCAATTGTCACGCCGGCGCTGCGCATGTCGGTCTGACCGGCCATGCCACGGCGAGCATGAACAAGGCGGGTTTCGATGCGGTCGCATGTGGCCCGTGTCACACGGTGCATGCCGAGCCTGGCTCAATTGACCCGAAGTTGTTGCGGCCCTTTTCTCTCACCATTGCAGGGCGCACGGCATCGGGTCGTGACTCGGCCAATTCAAGCTGCGTTGCATGCCATCGTGCCGATGGCCCCGCGAAGCCGCCGGTCATTGCGACGCATCCGGAGATTGCGCTGCCGATCGCCGCGGTGGCCGGCGCGACCTCGGGGCTGCCGCTCTACGACGCAAATGGCGTGCCGAGTGCGACGGGCCGCATCGCCTGTCAGACCTGTCATGTTCCGCACGGCAATCCGCCGCCGGCGGGTCGCGCCGACGCCGGGGCGCTTTCAAACGCCGAGCGCCGCGCGATGCGACTGTTGCTGCGGGAATTCACGGCTCCCAATCTGTGTACGACTTGCCACGGGAGCGATGGACTGCGGCGATTCCTGTATTTCCACGATCCGCAGCGGCGCACCGGACCGATCGAGCCGATGCAGCCGGATCCGCTGCTCCGTGCCCGCGCCGCTGTGCCGTGATCGTCGGGCAGTCCGGTCGTATAATCCTGTTGCCTATCAAGTCACCGCTGAGGGTACCTATGATGCGTTTATTCATCCGATTGTCAATATCTGCGATGCCGGCCATGATGCTCACGGTAGCCGGCTGCGAAAAGAACACGCCGACGCCCGTTCCGCCCAAAGCCGTGGCCGCGCCGCAGCCCGCGACGGATGACGCCAAGGCCATCAGCGAGTTTCTTAACAAGGACAAGAGCAAGTCCGCACCCATGGCCGGTCTCCCGGCCAATCATCCGCCGATCGATGGCGCCATGCCGCCGGCGCCCAGTGACCCCGCGACCGCTGCCTTGCCACCCGGCCATCCGCCAATCGACATGCCCGGTGGAATGGCTCCTCCCGCGCCCGACGTCGATGCAATTCTCTACACCGCTCCCGCCGCGTGGACGGCGCAGCCCGTGACCAGCCAGATGCGCAAGGCGCAGTTCTTGATGCCGCGAGCCGAAGGTGATACCGAAGATGGGCAGATGATTGTCTTTTACTTCGGCACCGGCCAGGGCGGCGCGGTGGAGGCCAATATCGAACGATGGAAGGGGATGTTCACCACGTCCGACGGAAAACCCGTTCCTGATTCGGAGGTCAAACGGGGATCGCATGACCTCAACGGCTTGAAGGTCACCACGCTCGACGTGACCGGTCGCTACGTTGATCCGATGGCCGGCCGACCCGCGAATGCAGGCGCGAACGCGTCCGCGGAATTTCGCATGCTCTCAGCCATTGTTGAAACGCCAAGCGGTCCGTGGTTCTTCAAGGGCGTCGGGCCGGTCGCCACGATGAAGTCTCACGAGCAGAACTTCAAAACGTTCGTGAATTCGATCAAGGCCAAGCCGGAGTGATTGACCGGCGGAACACTTCACTACATTTGTCGATGAAATAGTCGCGGCGAAGCGTCAACTCGAACCTTCATTGATCCGGATTTGGAACCTAGTTGGATGCCGGGCTGAGAGATTCGGTAGGGGGGCTCGCGCCTTGGCTCCTATTTCTGCTTTTCCATTAAACCTTCTCCGATTCATGCATTCCCATTTCGTTGCACCTGTGCTGAATCGGTCACCATAGGGGTTCCAAACGTCCAGCCGAACTCAATGTCGGCGTCGCACAACATACTCGGACCTGCCCAATCGCCTGGCATTCGCTGAAGGCTGGTTTTCCATCTTGGCTCCATCGGAGCCGAGATCTAACTTCTGTCCAAATGCAAGCCTGTGGCATGCAGATTGCAGTGTGATTGGACATGTTTTTGGGCTCCATCCCGGCTTTCTCCACCGAAAGACGGGAGCAGTGCATTGACGTCTTTTCAAGTTCTGCCAGCCGTCCGTGCAGTGACCCTCGCGGATTCGTCGAATCGATGGAGGTCTGAGTATGGCGATCAGCTCGTTCAACACGCATCGAGGGCTGCTGGTGCTTTTGGCCGTCGCAACCGTGCTCTGTCGATCGACTGCAATGGCGAGGTCGCCTGGCGCACCGGCATTTCGCAATGGGAGCATCGCCAGCGGGGCAATCAACTGCTCTGGGTGCCACGCCAACAGCATGGGCTTTACAACCGGGAGCGTGGAGATCCTGGGCGCCCCCATGCAATACAACAGCAACCGTCTTTATTCAATCTCCGTTCGCGTGGCAGACCCGGTGCAACTCGGGGCGGGTTTCGAGCTGAGCGCAGAGGGCGCCACGGGCGCGGCGATGGGCGTACTTCTCCTGGCTGACTCGACTCTCACCCGCTTCGCAGACAACAACCCCGCCTTCGTCACTCATACCTCTTTGGGCGTCCTTAATACGGTCAGCAATTGGGCTGCGAACGGGAACTCGGCCACTTTCAACCTTCGCTGGCGGGCGCCTGCCGCGAACGCCGGCACCGTCACATTCTTTGCAGCGGGATTGGCGATCAATAACGCGGGAAGCTCAGGCGATCGCCTTTATTTGACGAACCGCGTTGCCACGCCGGCAGCCTGCACCAAGGGAGATGCGAATGGGGACGATTCCGTCAATGGCGCCGACATCAATGCCTTCGTGGCAACACTGATCGCACCCGATGCTGCGAGCGCGCCGGCATTCTGCGCTGCGGACTTCAATAACGACGGATCGGTCGATGCGGCCGACGTCGTGCCTTTCATCGCCGGGCTTCTAGGGTCCTAGCGGCGGCATTCGGATCGATCGTGCAGCATTGCCTGGGGGAATCTGCTGCGATTCCATTTCGATTTCGATTTCTTCCACGACCATCGGAAGGTAGCAATCCAATGCACAGTCTACCGCGTTGCGCAGCGGACAGCAGCCATGCGCATCCTCAAGGCAGGTCCGGCAAATCCGGCTGCGCACTTCATCGAGATAGGGTCCGATTGAAAGTGCATTGGTCGATTCGACGATCGCGGCAATCTCAGGCAAGTTGGAGAAGATTGCGCATTCCCGATTTGGCGGCAGGCTGCATGTCCGCATGCGCGTAAAACGTGCGCAGTTGGGGCAGATGCGGTCGCGCACTCGCCGCTCCACTCGATCCAATTGAATGGCCATGACAACCCCCTTCAAAATATGTCGGCGAACTGCCGAGGCATGGAAACCTCGTGCAGGATCGGCGGCATCTCAAGCTCATCGCGCAGGCAGCGCAGCAGATCGCGAACCGTGATGATGCCCACCACTTCGTCGTCCTCCACGACCGGCAGGCCGCCGATTCGCAGGCGATAGAGAATTTCAATCGCCATGCGAATGTTCTCATCAGGGCCGACGCGCACCACGTCGGCGGTCATGATCTCGCTAACCAGGAACTTCTTCAGCAGATCAAGGTCGCTGCCCGCCGTCGATCGAATGTCGCGATCAGTGACGATGCCGACCAGCTTTCCGTTGTCGTCCACCACCGGCAATTGAAACACCTGGTGGCGGCGCATCAGACTTGCTGCGTTTTCAGCAGTAAAGTTGCGGTTGATTGTGACGGGTCGGGGTGTCATGTAAGCGGAAACGTTCATGGCGAGCTCCTCCAGTGAAATGGCCTGCCGGGCGCGCTGAACTTCCAGCGCGGGCGGCATTAAACGTCCGGCAATACCCATGCCACGGCGACGGAAACACGATGGGGCCATGTATGCCGTTCGCCGGTAATACGGAGGTTCCATCCCTCCGGGGGCGTGCGGGAAAAGCCGCTTGTGGCGCGAAAACCCGCACAAGCAAGCGCAATTCAGGTCATCGCGGGCTAATCTGCCGCTGGAACGTTTATTGCAAGTCTCTCCGGCGAATGACCACGGGAATGGTGAGGCGCTATGTCAATCTCGTTGCCGGCCC
>CAYXEY010000282.1:0-7008 GCA_964464105.1 uncultured Planctomycetaceae bacterium | reverse complement strand
TACTGACTGGGACTTATCCATGATGTGTCAACTTATTCATACCCTTAATATAGGGTTACAATCACAACAGTCAACACGTAATTACATCAGTCAATACCCTTGCTTTTCACACTCGTGATGATCGGAATTGCCCGGTGAATTTCCATGTTCTGCTCCGGGGTGAACAGGACGTTGCGCTGGGTGTAGAACGAGGGATAGGGCACGAACTGCTTCTCCTTCTTGAGCGCCTTGGTGCAGCCGAACTTGGTGAACACGGCGACCAGCTCGGCGATCACGTTTGGCATTACGGCCGCCGGGATTTCATCGCCGTCGATCTTCAGGTCGAAGGTCGAGCGGAACAGGGCGTTCGTGTGCGCCCCCAGGATGTGAGCCACGGACTTGGCGGCGCTGTCGCTGGTCATCTTCTTGGCCTGCGCCTTGAAGGTCACCAGCACCGCACCGCTCGGGCTCTCCACGCGGACGCTGCTCTCGGCGTCAGCCTTGCCCGCACAGTAGCGGAAGTAGAACGGGGTGACGTGTTCACCCAGCATCTTGTTGGCTGTCTCCAGTTGCGTCTTGGCTTCGGCCAAGGGCAGGATGGTGGACACCAGATCGGCGGCGGTGCCGTCCTTGTCCGGGAACACGGGGTAGGTCTTGCGCTTGCCCTTGGGGGCGTTGTCCTCGATGGCGTCGAGGGCGGCGAGCGGGTCAACGGTTGGGATTGGAACGCTCACCGGTGGAACGGTGAAACGGTGAGCTGGCGCGGTGTCCAGCATCATGGATTCAATGTCGCTAATCATGGTGTCAAATTGTGGAAGGATGTTTCTGTTACAGGCTGGTAATCGCCAGCCGCTCGGTGATTTCCTTGATGACTTGGGCGCGGACGTTGGACTCGTTCGCCTTGACGTAGCACTTGAACAGGTAGTCGAGGATGGCGAGCTTGACCAACTTTATGTGCCCACCACGGATGTGGGGGGAGCCATCTCCTGCGCGGTTAGACGCTGCGAATCCGTATTGCCAGTATTTATCGTAAGACGCGTCGTCCAGTTTCACGTACTCACCTGCACTGGAGGCGTCGATGAGAGGCTCAATGGCATCCCAAATCTTTTTCCACCCAGCGCGGAGTCGGCTTTCCGTGGTTTGGTTGATGATGCCCTCGATGTGGGTGAGGACTTTTGTTTCGCTGTCGGTTTTTGCTTTGCTCATAGTTTCGTTCTGTTCTCAGCCTAAGCTGATGTGGCGGCTCGCTGGCATGACGAGCCGCCGGTCAGGTTAGGCTGGGCAACGCCAGCAGATTTCAACCAACTTCTGCGTGTGATCGCGCCAAGCCTCGAAGGCTGGGGCGATGCGGGCGTAGTCGTTCGGTTTGGCAGCCTTCATACGATCCGCGACGTCGTTGACGAGCAGTTCCTCGGCATCGAGCAGCAGCTTGCGGAGGTGATGAACCTTGTGCTTTTTGTTGATGGCATCGCACTTGTCGTAGGCTGGCTTATTGCGGGCGGACCACTCATCCCAGCTTGCGCGCCAGGCGGTTCGCATTTCGTCGGTGATCGGGCGTTCATTCGGAAACTGCGGCTCGGGATCGCGCGACTCAACTTCGGCCATCACAATCGCCATCTCCGCCTTGCTTTCTTCGTCGGCTTGTTCGTGGACGACCTTTGCTAGGGCGTAGGCGCGTTGCACCGGGGTCAAGCCGTTGAGCTTCTGCTCGATGCTGGGTGGGAGCGTAGTCATATCAATTCCTGCTGCTGTTTTTCGCTGTGTTGCTTGTCGGCTTCGCGCTGTGCCTGCTCACGGGTCACGCGGTCGCCATCGGTGGTTTGCTGGACTACCAGAGCGAACGGCTCAGGCTTGTCCCACTTCACTTCAAGTTGAGGGGCGGCTTTTGCGTTTTTAGCCATGCGATTTGGTCGGGTTTCATCCAGTTGACTTTGGCGTTGTCGTGCCACTCCTTGTCGCTGATGGGGTGGCCGTAAACATGGTCACGCAGAGCGCGGACCTCGGGTTCGGTGAGTTCTTGAGGGGCGTTCATTTAACGCAGATGAATTTTGAGTTTGTCGGTTTTGCCGGAGTTGATGATGTTTTCCACCGTGTCCTTCTTGTTGCGTCCCCGCTTGACGCCGAGGGATTGAGCGAGGGCGCGGAGTTCGGACCGGCAGGATCGCCCGCAACACCGCGGCGTCACGATTGCGTTGGTCGGTTGGTTCAGTCATGATGCCAACCCCCATTCAATCATCTCGATGGCAACGTCACGGTTTGTAACCATCGAGCGATGCAGGCCGCACACCGCAATCAATCCAGTGGGAATGTGTGTCACCTTAACCTTAGTCTCAACGCGGCCCACTTGCTGGCCTCCCGATGGATAAGTCTCCACCGCTTCAATGCGAAGGTCACTTGCGTTCATAATGCGTCACGGCGTATTTGATGGCCTCGATGAATGCGCGCCGAATGTATGCGGGGCGACGCTTGAACGGTGAACCTTTTGACGTGCAGGGCATGGCGGCAACGCCACGGTCGTAGGATTTTTGAGCGAGCGAGGTCCAACTCTGCCCTTTGGGTGGTTTGATTTTCTTCATACGGCTAACGCTTCCTGCACCTCGACATGCGAGAGTGCATCAATGATCGCTGCGCGCACGTTCCCCTTCGCGCCGCCGGCAATCTCGCTGTGGTTGGTGAGGGTGGGGAAGTGACACGCCAGCCAGTTGGCGATTGTATCAGTTTGCACCAGTGTAAACCGGTGAACTTTGAAACGGGACTGCAACCGCTCGGGCAGGTCGTTGACCGTCTTGTTGGTTGTGGCAATGAACACCACGAAGGACGGCAGCGAATCGAGGTAACTCAACGACTCGTTCGCCGCCGCCGGGCTGATGCTGTCGATCTCGTCCACGATCTGCACGATCCGCGACCCATACATGGGCAGGTAATGGCCCTGCTCGCTCCACTTGCGGAACACCTCGACACTGGCAGACTGTCCGTTATACCAGTCCACGTTGGTCGCGGTGCGGGCGAGGATGGACTCAACCGTGTTGCCCGTGATGGCTGAGGCAACCGCCATTGCCAGGCTTGTCTTGCCCGTGCCTGCCTCCCCGGTGAACAGGTAGCGCCGATCCATGGCCGGGAGTTTATCCGCCTTGAAGGACGGAACTTTGTGGAACATCACCTTGGCGATGACGCTGGTTTTGCCGATGAACTGGTCAGGCTGGGTTGGGTGTTTCATTGGAGGCTGCGAGCTTTATTGCCAATTCGTATTCCTGCAACGCATTCCACACGGATGGCTCAAGCACGATGCGGTTGGTGGTTTCAATTCCGTTCTCCGTGGTAAGCACCAGTCCAAAACCGTCGTGCTCCACGTAAACGCCGTCTCCGATGTATGCTTTGGGTGTCATACCGCTACCGTCATCCTTTCCGACGCTTCTTTGAGCGCCTTGAGTTTTGAATCCTCCTCCTGTTTACGCCAGCGGGCCTCGGTGGCTGCATCAGGTGGGACATATTTGTAGTTCGACTCTTGCGGGACCGCTTGTCCGGCAGAGCTGGCCGCAGTCTGCTCGGCATACTTGACCGTCCAGATGCTATCCCACCCAAGCCACGCCGCCGCGGTGGCCGCAATGCTCTCCGCATTGGGGCTGATGCCGTGGTGGCTGATGAACTTGGTGGTGGGGGCGTAGTCGGATTTGCCGTTGCCTGAGTAGGTGCGCTCCGTGGGATGGTAGGCGCACTGTGCCCGGTGGCCGCACCCATCGTTCGTCTCCTTGAGATCGAGGATGGCGTGCGTAATCATCACATGATAGCTGAACGAGTCGCGGGTCGGGTCGGCGATGCAATACTCCAGCCGTGAGTAATCCATGTCACCATTCACGAGCGGCACCATGAACACGTAACCCTTGATGTGATCCTCTTGCAGCCATGCCCCCTGCCACCAGACTTCGATGGGGATGAACTGTTGCACCAAGCGGCTGACGGCGATGAAGGCGGCAGCGGTGCCAGCGGGCACGTTGTTATCGTCGGTGCTGATGACGATGCGGAGCGGTTCGCCCGCTGCCGTGGCCTCATTGACCACGGAGCGGACGCGCTTGTAGAACGGCTGATCATCCCCCGTGGCGATGGCGGCGGCACAGACATGCTCGCCTTCATCACGTCGCACCCACTGGGCTTTGCGCGCCAGTCGGGGATCGAACTCGAGCGCTTCCTCGACCAGCCGCTCCGCCATGTCCTCCGCCTTCTTCAGCCGGGCGGGGTCACCGACAACCGGGCGCTCACCGATACGCTTCAGGCTGCGGTCGTCGTCCGCCGTGTGGCGGCTCATGTAGCGGCGGTGCGCCAACTTCAGCGCCGTGCTCATGTCCGGCAACACATGGACATGCAGCTTGCTGACCTTGGTGACCTTGTTGATGGGGGTGCGAGTGCCGCCCAGCCGCTCGGGCAGTTTTTGGAACTTGGCGCAATTCTCAGCCTTCTGCGCCCACGCCATGTCCAACTTGAGAGCGCACTCACCTTGAACCAAGTGGCGGCACTTGGCGCAGATGTCTTTCATGTGGTGATCGGCAGGCCGCAATCAGACTTAATGCGGCTAACCGTGTCCGGGGTGATGAGTTTGAACACCAGCGCCTCGACGACTTCAGTCATCGGGACACCAGCACGGAGCGCTTTGCATCCGTTGATGGATGCACGCGGCGACACGAGCAGGGATGAGCCGAACTTTTCCCGCACCTTCTGCACCCACTCGACGTAGGCTTTCTGCTGCGCCTGAGTGGCAGGCGTGCCCGGCTTCCACGGGGCGCTGGGGACGCCTTCACCGCACGCCAGCGCCGACTCCAGACCAGCATCGTATTTGATCTCGATGATGGCGAATCGGTCCAGCGTGGCCGCATCCAGCCGATTGCGGGCCGTGTAACCAGCCACCGCACCCATGCCTTTGGTGTTCGCCATCGCCAGACAGTGGAACTTGGCGTGACGCTCGATGGTGAGGTTGTTCGGGAACAGGTAATGCCCGTTGGAGAGCAGCGCGTTGGAGGACGCAATCACGCCGGGGTCACCAGTGTCGATCTCGTCCATCGCCAGCAGGCCGCCGTCGCGGTAGGGCCGGTAGATGAAGCCCTCGACAAAATCGCCGTTGGCGACGTTGCGATAGCCCATGAGCTTACTCACGGTCAACGTGGGGTCAACGCTGACGACGTGGGCCTCGACTTCCAACAGCGCGGCGATCTGCCGGGCCATGTGCGTCTTGCCGCTGCCGGCCGCACTCCACGCCCACACTGGGACGCCTGCCCGCAGCCAGGTGGCGATCTGTGCCACTTGCGGGTGAACCAGACCGTCAATCGACTTCAACTCACCGGTGGCGGTGACGAACTCGATACGGTGGGCGAGCTTGGCGGTCAACTCGGTGATGAGTTCCTTGACCTTGTCGGTCGGGAAGCTGCCATTGCTGACGGCTTTCTTGACCTTGTCGCCAAACGCCTTGTCCAATGCGGACTCGAACAGGGCGATGCGCTCGTTGACCAAGTTGATCACGTGGTCGTTGTCGATCTCCGCTTTCACCGGTTGGGCCGGACCACCTGCACCAAGGCGGCGAAGGATCTCAACCAGAGCGGCGGCATCGTCGCCCTTGACTTCCGCTCGCGGTTGTGGAATTACTTCCTCGTCGGTTTGAGGCGGCGCGTTCCGTGTGGTAGCGGGAGGCGCCGCTTCCTTTTTGGGTTGGAACGTGGGGATATCATCAACCCTCACCACCTCATCCACCGGGTCAACGCGCTTGTCCCCCTTGCCTTTGACCTGCCCCTTGAGGATGGAGTAGTCACCATTCCGCATGGCGGTGAAGCACGTGCGATAGGCGAGGCGCTTGTCCTCGTCCGAGATGGATGGATCTGTGTGAAACAGGGCGATGTTCGCCTTGCCCGACACCGCGCGGATGTGTTGGTTGACCTGGAGGTGCGCGTTCTTTTTCAGCGCCCACTCCAGCACGAGCTCGTGAGCCCGGGCCAGAGGGATTTCAACGTCAGTGGTAGCACTCATAGAATTGCGATTGCATAGTTATACTGAATTCAGGGTGACAGGATCAAGTCAAAAGCATCGCCCTTTCTTCAGGGGATAGCTCCGACTCACTCTCGGGCTGCGTCCCATTGGTTTTGGGCAGCTTGGTTTTCTTGTGGAAGCCCAGCGGCTTCATGCAGGCATGGCCCCAGACGCCCAGCTTGCCACCGGGCAGCGGGTGACCGCCGCGGCGATGGAAGATGAACCCGTAGGCTTTGAGGGACTCACGAACGAGCGGTTTGTCGCGCAGGTTCTCGGTGGTCCAGCACCATGATCGGTCCACCTCACAAGTTAAATGAAGCTCCGGGTGGTTGGTTTTCAGCCACCCTAAAACTTCTTCCAGTGGGATCGGTTTTCGCTTTGACATGTTTCCATCCTTGGTTGTGTAGCACGCGGTAAAGAACGTGCGAAGAAACCCCAAACTCCTTTGCCATGGCTAATCCTCCATTCGGGCTTCCACGTTTGTTTCTTTCGTATCTGCGTCGAATCTCAGCTACTTTTTCATCATTGAGCTTTGCGTAACGGCTGCGCGATCCATGCTCGAACCTGCACTTGTTGGCGCAGTCATCCATATTGTCCTGATGTGTGCCCAAAAACAGGTGGTTGGGATTGCAGCACGCTCGATTGTCGCAACGATGCAGCACATGCCTGTCTCCGGCGTTGCCATGCGTGAAAAACCACGCCATTCGATTGGACTTCCTCATTTTACCACGATACCAGAACTGTCCGTACCCGTTGTCATTCAAAGAATGCAACCAAACCCAACACTCATCCGAGTCCTGGGTTTGATTCACTTTTATCCAGAACCTTCTGGCGTCCGTGTCACTGTGGTTTTTCATAGCTGCACTGTGTTGAAGAAAGTCCCCGGTCGTGCGTGCAGCGTTCGCTGGAAAGCGAGGCAACCCCACTCAAGGAGTTCACGACCGGGGACAGATTAAAACTACGCTGCACCTGTTACCCTTAACTCATGGTTTCGGTGTTGTCAACAGCGCCTTCACGTTT
>CAYXEY010000281.1:0-7029 GCA_964464105.1 uncultured Planctomycetaceae bacterium | reverse complement strand
CGTAGCGACCGGGGCAAGCGTCGGGGAGCCTCTCTTGCGGGCGGACCTTCCACAGGCCGCCCAGCCACGACGGGCCCGAAAGCCGCGATCGAGGTCGGTCACGATCAGACGCAGGCCGGGGCGCGCTGGAATCGCCAGTTCGCCAGCCGCTCCGCCAACGCCAAGTAGCGCTCATGCTTGCCGGGCGTTTTGTCCTCGGTGTGGCCGAAGGCCTCAATCAACTGTTGTTTCCGCTGGGTGTCCAATGCCTGCTCGGCCATCACGAACAGCACGTTGTCTTCCTTTTGAATGTGCATTCGAAGCAGGGCGACGTAACCACTTGCGGCACGGCGGACGGCGGAGATGGCGGCGGCGTTGCCAGTTGCAGCGGCATCGAGATTCGTGACAATTGCCGCGACATAGGCGCGACCCTGTTCATGCTCATTCAGCATGCAGCCGATCGGACCGCCCTCGCGCGGAACGCCCGCCCGCTCCAGCGCGGGAAACAGATGATCTTCTTCCTTGGCGTGATGGCAGCCGTCCGCGAAATTGCGGATGAAATCGACAGCGCCGAGCATGAACTCGCGATCGATGACGCCCTCATCCAGCATGCGATCGACGGAATCCAACACGGTCTCGATCACGCGATGTTCGTTCATCAGAATGGTGCGAACGGAGGCGTTCTTGTCCTTGCATTGACAGCCGCATTGACTCATGGGTTTCCTCTTTTCATAGTCTCATAGTTCCAAAATCGGCAGGCTCACGCGCCCGTCGGGCGCCTGCTCAGTGACGACGCGGTGTCCGCGCGGTCCGCGCAACGCGAACTGCTCGGCGATCAGGCCCGAAATCACCTTTTCACCCAGCAAGCGATGTGCCAGCGCAGGTCCGGCGAACGATCCATTAATGAACATTTCAAACACGCGGTCTGCACTGACACCCAGCCGAACAAACTCCTCGATGAAGCACGTCGCCATCTCCCGAATCGAGTCGGGGTTTTCGGTTTCGACCTCGATGGCGTGCAAGGTCATCGGATCGGTCGGGTCTGGATCGGCGTATGGCATAACTGCGTTTCCTCGAAGCGCTCAACGAATCAGAATTCCACATCGACGGGCTGGACGCCCTGCTTGTCGGCGCCGACGAATCCGCCGGCGAGGTATCTCGCCATCACGTCACTCTCGCCCGCCGGCGACATGCCCTGCGCAAATGGCATCCAGATGCCCTTGCCACCCAGGCCGCCGTCTTCTGCTTTCACCACGCGGACCAGCGTTTCTTTCGGCACGGTGTTGATGGCATGGTTGTCGGCCTCGCCGCCGAAGATGAAGCCCATGACCACCTTGGCCTTGTGGAAGAGCGAATCGGTCTGATGCATCGGCATGTGCCAGTTGCGCGTGAGGCTTTGCTGCGATCCGTAGCGCAGATTGGCCTGATAGCCGTCTTCGCAGAGCGCGCGGCCATCGGGGCGCGTCTCATGGGCTTTGACCGATTTCTCGGTGGCGATGTACGGCGCGTGCTTCAGCATGACCACGCTGTATGGATAGGCCGGATTAAAGACAGCCCGCAACATCAACCGGGCGACCTTGTAGAACGGGTCATCCGGCTTCGCGCCGACGTAGGGACGATCGGCCGGATTGGCATCGACATAGACGTAATCGCCATTATTGATGCCCAGGTCGCGGGCGGCTTGCGGGTTGATGTGCAACTGGTGATCCCCGACATAGGGCGAGCGCTTGTCCATGCGATGCGGGTCGCCGAAGCTGCTGTCGTAGATGTTGTGCCAGTCGACGTTGCTCCAGCTCGAATGCACGCGATGCCGCGTCTTGGGCGTGATGCAATAGAACTTGAATCCGCGCTCCCATAGGAAATTGGAAGTCTGCTTTACACTCTTCCATGGCATCTTGATATTGCGCACGGTGCGCTCATCCCAATGCTCGGCGTCGGGCGAAATGCCGTAGTCGTCGGGCCGGATGTAAGGATTGCTCGATACGATCACGTTGGGCAGGTAGGGCGTGGCCTCTGTGCCCTCGCGATGCACGATGAAGTTCTCGCCGTACTCGATCGCCTCGGGCACGTCGCTGTATGCATGCAGCCGCCCGGTGTCGGTGTAGAACGGCTCGCTGTCGTGCACCTGCTCGTAGAACGGAATCCGCGGATAAGTGCGGAAGAGCATCAACGCCGCACCGGGCGGGCCGTACTTTCCCGCCATGATGTCGTCGAGCTTGTAGCCTGCGGTCGTCGTGCAGGTGTCGAGGAGGCGCTGGAGATAGACCCGCCGCTTGCCCTCGTGCTCGAATTTGAAATAGTCAAAAAACTTCTGCTTCCACTCGCCACCCAGCTCTTCGCCCACCGCCTTGGCAATGTTCGCGAGGATCCAAAGGTCATCGCGGGAATCAAACACCGGTTTAATTCCACCCTTCCATATCTGAAGAAATGGATTCGAGCAGGACGCGGTGACCTCGAGATCCTGGAACTCCACCCAGCTGTTGGCCGGCAGGCCGAAGTCGGCGTATTGAATTGACGACGTCATCACGATGTCCTGCGAGATGATCATCTCGATGTTCGGATTGACGTTTTTGAACATCTCGTAGGCGTGCTTGGCGTTGTTGAACAGATTGACGTTGGTGAATTGCAGCGCCTTGGTCGGCGTGGGCATGTGCGACTTGCCCGTGAAGACCTTGCGCCCTTTGGGTGTGTCGACAATCAGGGGCCGGTCGCCATGGTTCCAGTAGGCGGGTTCCTCATCCTTCGTGTAGGCGTGCGCTTTGACCTGCTTGCCGGGTGCGCGTTCATCGAGCAGGGGTTCGAACGGATCTTCCGCAACCCAGCCCTTGAAGCCCGGCCCGGTTGCAGGACTGCCCTGAAATAGAGCCGCCTTGTAATTGCCCGCCCAGCCATGAACGCCGGCCCCCTTCTTACCGATATTGCCGGTCAGCATCATCGGCAGCAGTGCTGAGCGATTCGCCTCCGTGGCGTGGAACCAGTGATTGATGCCTTCGCCCTGATGAATGGCGACCGGCCCGCCGGCTGCGGTTGTTTCCCAGATGTCGCGGGCCAGACGTTCGATTAATTCCTTGGGACAATGCGTGATGTCGGCGACGCTTTCGAGGTCGTAGTCCTTCAGGTGCGCCTGGTACATCGTCCAAAGCGTCATGACTTCGACTTCGCTGCCGTCAACCAGCTTGATCTTCCAAGTGCCCGCCAACTCAGGGTCGATCTTCCTGGCGGTCAGTTGTTTGCCCACGTCGTCGCGGGTGATGGCCACGGGCTTTCCGGTGACTTTGTCCCAGACGACGCGGTCACCGATCTGCGCATACTGCTCGTCCTTGAGGCCCTGAACCTTGTAACTCGCACCTTCTTTATTCAGGTTTCCCTTGTAATTGGCGAATACCTCGGCAGCGCGCAGGCGCTTGAGGTTGTCCGTGCGGACCAGCAGCGGGAAATCGGTGAATGCCTTGATGAATGACTGGTCGTACCACTTGTTGTCGATCATCAGCCGTGTGATGCCGAGCCACAGGGCAGCATCGGTCGCGGGACGGATCGGTATCCAATAGTCGGCCTTGGTGC
Source organism: uncultured Planctomycetaceae bacterium (assembly GCA_964464105.1). Classification (GTDB taxonomy): domain Bacteria; phylum Planctomycetota; class Phycisphaerae; order UBA1845; family UTPLA1; genus CAYXEY01. The sequence continues at coordinate 3,489 of CAYXEY010000281.1, read as the reverse complement.
TGGGCGCGCCGTACTCCGGTGCGATAACGACGATGCGTCCTCCGCGTTCCATGCATTCGATGAACCAGTGCGAATCCGGCAGCTTGTTCTCGACCAGGTTCTTGCCATCCATGATGATGAGCTTGCTGAAGCGCAGGTCGTTGAAGTCGCAATCGCTGTTCTGCAGTCCGTGTACCCAGGGCTGGCCGGGCGTCTGGTCGCCATGCCAGGTGTAGTTGCTCCAGTTGCGGCCCGCCTTCGCGTCTTCGTGCTTGACGCCGCGAATGGCCACGTCGAGCAGGGCCATGCTGTTGTTGAGCCGGTACATACCGTACTTGCCGAGCACGCCGAGGAGTCCCATGCCGCCGCGCATCTTGAAGCAGCGCGTGCCCGCGCCGCCGGTCTCGGCGATCATTTCTTCGGGATAGCCCTGGGCGCGCAGCAGTTTTGCGCCGGCCTCGCCGCTGTAGCGCTTGCCGATGGCGACATAGCCCTTGGCGATGTACTTGAGGGCTTCATCCCATGAGATGCGAAGGTGCACGTCTGTGCCGCGGGAATCGAACTTGTATTTCGTCTTGTTGGCGGCGTTAAGTTCGGGAAAACCGGCATCGGCCCATTCCTTCCAGCCCTTGCGAATGATGGGGTGCTTGAGCCGGTAGGGGCCGTAGATCAGGCGGTGAAAGGTGTAACCCTTGGCGCACTGCCGCGGGTTCCAGTTTGCCGTGGCCTTGTTGCCATAAAGATCGCTGTAGCTTTCATAATTGTATTGCGTGCCCATGCGGATGATTACGCCGTTGCGCGTGTAGGCCATCACGCGGCAGGCATGGGTGTCATTCGGAGAGCAGACCCAGTCGAATGAACCGTCGTATGCATACTGATCGCGGTAGATCTTTTCCCAGTCCCGTGCAGGGTAGCCCGCAAGCGGGTTTTCAATCTCGGGCCGGCTGGCAAGGGCCCGGAGCGACCATCCCAGGATCGGGCTGGCTCCGGCTGCTGCCACGCAACCCGACTGAATGAGTTCCCGTCTCGAAAGCCCCGAATTTTTTACGTTTGACATGATTCCGCTCCACGCGTCCGCGTCACGGTTATTCGATGACCAGTTTCTGCCAGATGCTGATGTTCTTCATCCCATCGCGATCGCCGGCGCTGCCGTTCCAGATGGCGAAGGAAACGGGCAGGTAATCGCCCGACTGAAAGGCACGCTCTGTGCCGCTTTCGGCGTCAGGCAATGCCAGCGTTCGCTGCAGTTGCACACTCCACATGCCGCGTTCATAGGCGGCCTGCCCCTGGACGATCTGCATGTTCGCCGGCTTGCCGGACAACGTGCCGGGACCCCGAGCGGCCAGCATTTCGACCGGTGTCTTGGAGTTCGGATCGGCGACGAGGTTTCCCGCGCCCCAGGCGGTGATGAATGTCTTTACGTGTTCGGTGATGATTCCATGCGACCAATCGGTGTTTGACATATCGTTGGCGCGGATCGAGCACTCGGGGTACATATCCGCAACCCGATTCGGAAACGCGGCATCGACATCCTGATAGCCGCTGGCGATGTTCTTCTGTCGATCGGCCTTCCAGAGCCAGATATTCACCCCGCCGTTCGCCGACTTGTCACCCATGTAGAACGGCGGATCGCTGGTGAGCGAAAACTGAATGGCCACGGCGTCGCGGAATTCATCCACGCGCACGGCCCGGTCATCCTGTGAAGGATCAAGCCAGGTCAGCCGCAAGGCGATTTCCTTCTCGTTGTGCAAGGCCTGCACGACGAGACCTTCGATTCGCACATCAGCCCACCACAGGGGCGTCATGGCCACATAGAGCGGACGTGCCTGGCTCCATGCCGAATCCTGCGGGCCTGCCGGGAGGGTTTCTTTCACTTTCGAGGCGACAAAAGTTCCCTGTTGAAGCTGAGCCCGAACCTGAGACCCGCTGCGGGCCAGCGATTGCACATAGTGAATGAGATCCCAGACCTCATCGGTTGTTAGAGTTCCCTCGGACGCGGGCATCGGTGTTCCGCGCATGCCCTTCATGATGCGGCAATACAGTTCCGGCCCTTCCATGCCACCCTTGAAGATGCCATTGACAAATGATCGCGGCGGATCGGGGTATCCGTCATCATCGAATTTGACCGCCTCGGGAAGCGGATGTCCGTCGGGACCGTGACAGGCGGCGCAGGCCTGCAGATAAACGCGTCGTCCGTTGAACCACCTCAGATCGTCTGATTGGGGTTCTGATGGAATGACGATGGGCGGCCCCGCCTGTGTACGCGTGGCCAGTGCCGCAGGAACCTCGTCTATTGTGTACGTTCCATCCTGAATGCCCGCGGCCAGCTCCTGCCTGACTGCCTCGACGTGAATGGACCTGACATAAGCCACCAAAGCGCGCAAGTCGGCGGGGGGCAGGTGGCCCCAGGGCGGCATGGCCGATCCGGGCATTCCGCGGCTGATGGTTCGCAGCAGATCGTCGTCCGACGGAATCTGATTCTGGGTGGTGCTCAGTTTGAATTTGCCCTGTTTGAGATTGCGCGGACGGGGGTTCATCAAGTAGGCGAATTGACCAGCGCCGTCGCCCTGTTCGCCGTGACAAATTACGCATTGCCTTCCAAACAGCTCTCGCCCGCGGGCCATCAGCGGTGACTCGGCTTTGTTCGCCGCGGATTCCGAGGGCGACGCCTGTCGCCTTGGTTCTGAAGACACCTGTGCGAGTTCTGCATTCCTCACCAGTGGCGCGGGCTTGACGGAAGGCGGTGGTTGATTGAATGCCTCGCTGATGCCGGCAAACATCAGGGCGCCGAGGGGCACGGCCCAGAGAGCCGGCATGAGTTTTGACTTGATGGTTCTAGCGGTCATGACCAGGAGCCTCCGAACTGACGTGCGGCTAATTTAATAGTTCTCGATCATGTTATCAAGAATGCTTACAAAAAAACCGGCAGCGCTAACCGATCGCTTTTCTCCGCTGTCCCGCAAGACCTTCGAGGCCCACGTCGTCCAGCGTGGTCTCTTCCAGCATTTTTTTGTAGGCTGATGAAATGGGCTTCCAGTATTCGTGAAAGCCGCAGGGCATTGAATCGTTGCACCGCGGCTGGCCGAAGGGGCATTTCGAGCGATCAAGCACATCGTCAAAAGGGGCGAGTACGTCGTAGAGCTTGATCTTGTTCCTGGGTCGCGAAAGTCGGAAGCCGCCGCCGACACCACGGGCGGAATCGAGCAGGCCATGCCGTACAGCGTCGCGCAGGATACGGGAGAGGTAGTGGAGCGGCACGCCGGTCTTGGCGGCGATCTCCTTGGCCAGCACCGGCCGCTCGGGCGACTGCGCCCCGATATAGACCATGGCGCGAAGGGCGTATTGTGCGGTGGTGGAGAGCAAAAATATACCTCTATATCAACTAGTCATGATGTAGTTTATACGGTTTTCGGTCTCTTGTCAAGCAAAGTTGAGGCGACACCCTCGGTATTCTGTAAGCTTCGGTGCATAAAAGGATTACGGTAAATGGCCTGGGCGAATGCACGGTCC
>CAYXEY010000280.1:4963-7045 GCA_964464105.1 uncultured Planctomycetaceae bacterium | reverse complement strand
CGCGGATGCACGACTACCTTGTCCGCACCGACATCTACAATGGTCCGATGGACCTGCTGTTGTATTTGATCCGCCGCAACGAGGTGGATTTGTACGACATTCCGGTCGCGGATATCACCCGTCAATACGTCGAATACGTCAACGTTCTGCAGAGCATCGATCCGAACGTGGCCGGTGAGTTCCTGGTCATGGCGGCGACCCTGCTGGAAATCAAGAGCCGCATGCTCCTGCCCAGGCAGGTCGCCGATGCTGATGAGGAGGACGACCTGTCCGACCCGCGCCTGGAGCTGGTGCGGCAGCTGCTGGAATACAAGAAGTTCAAGGACGCCTCGTTCGAGTTGTCGGCCGCCGCCGAGACGCAGGCCGCCAAATGGCCGCGTGTCCCGGTCAAAATCACGCCCGCGCCGGCGGGCGAAGTGGACATGGACGACGTGCAAATCTGGGATCTCGTCGCCGCATTCAACCAGATCATGACCTCGATCGGCGTGCGCCCCGCGACCCACGACGTGGTGTTCGACGATACGCCGATCGCACTTCACGCCGTGGACATCATGGACCGGTTGCAGCGCGAAAACGGCGAGTTGCAGTTTGCGGCGATCTTCGTTAATCGCTCCAAGAGCGAGATGGTCGGACTGTTCCTCGCGCTGCTCGAATTGATGCGGCAGCAGCGTGTGAAAGTGACCCAGGAACACACCGGGGCGGCCATCCACGTGACCCTGCTGTCGGCCGAACCCATCGTGATCGGAGACGAATGGGAGCAGAAGACCAAGGCCCGCGACGAGGAAAATGCCGCCCGGTTTGACGATGTGCCGTCAGGGCCCAATGACATCGGCATGGCGGGAAGCGATGATGCCGATGACGATTCCGGGGAGCCGGCCGGCGACGAGGAAGATCCGGACGACGACAGCGAATCCTTCGCCGATCTCGATTTAATCAAGACGGATGTTGATATTGAAGCGGTGCTGAAGGCCGGTCAAGCGCCGGTCAGAGAAGACGAGGATGAGGTCAGATCATGAAGCCATCCGAGCGGATCAACGAATTGAACATATTCCTGCCCAAGCCACCCACGCCTGTCGGAGCGTATGTGCCCGGCATGCGCGTGGGTGACCTGGTTTACGTTAGCGGCCAGATCCCGCTGGTCGATGGCAAAGTCACCGTCACCGGCAAAGTCGGCGCCGATCGAACGCTGGAGGAAGGCCAGGCGGCGGCGCGGCAATGCGCTCTCAACGCCCTCGGCATCGCGGCCCAGGTCGCCGGCGGCATCGACAACATCGCGCGCGTCATCCGGCTGGCGGTTTTTGTGAACTCGGCGCCCGATTTCACGGATCAGCCCAAGGTTGCCAACGGCGCGAGCGAGTTGATGCTCTCGATCTTTCGCGACGCGGGCCGACACGTTCGTGCAGCGGTAGGCGCAGTTTCCCTGCCGCTCGATGCGGCCGTCGAAGTTGAGATGATCGTCGAAGTCGGGGTCGGAGGACCGGCATGAGCGTGACCGCCCTGCGGACCAAACCCCTTCAGCCGCTGTGGTGGGATGCCGGTCACGGACCGGGCGGCACGCTGGTGATAATCGATCAGACCCGCCTGCCTGGCGAGACGGTGAATATCGTCTGCGATACCGCGGAAAAAGTGTGGCATGCGATCAAGACGCTGCAGGTGCGCGGTGCGCCGGCCATCGGTGTTGCCGCGGCATACGGCGTAATTGTGGCACTCGATCAGGCAAAGCCCGATGACCAGACCTGGCGCGAGTCCACGCGAAAAGCCTGCGATTACCTCTCAACCAGCCGACCAACCGCGGTCAATCTCTTCTGGTCGCTCAATCGCATGCGCCGCCGGGCCGATCAACTCGGCCATCGCACCTGGCCCGACGCCCGTGCCGCATTGATGGCCGAGGCCCATGCAATTCGCAACGAGGATGCGGCGATGTGCCGGGCGATTGGCGCCGCCGGCGAACACGTGATTCGCGAGGGCGCGGGCGTGTTGACGCATTGCAACGCGGGCGCTTTGGCGACCAGCGAATACGGCACGGCCCTGGCGGTCATGTATACCGCGCATGAACACGGCCGTCGATTTCAGGTGTTCGTC
>CAYXEY010000280.1:0-4953 GCA_964464105.1 uncultured Planctomycetaceae bacterium | reverse complement strand
GAGACCCGTCCGCTCTTGCAAGGCTCGCGGCTTACCGCGTGGGAACTGCTCCGCGAGGGCATTCAGACCACGCTGATCTGCGACAACATGGCCGCCGTGGTCATGGCCCAGCAGCGGGTCAACGTGGTCATCGTCGGGGCTGACCGAATCGCAGCCAATGGCGACACGGCCAACAAGATCGGCACCTATGGCGTGGCTGTGCTGGCCGCGGCCCATCAGATTCCCTTTTATGTCGCCGCCCCCAGCTCGACCTTTGATCTCGAGATCGCCAACGGCTCGCGCATCCCCATCGAACAGCGCGACCCGGATGAGATTCGCCGCGGCTTCGGCCGGCCGACGGCCCCGGCCCACGTGCCATGCTTCAGCCCGGCCTTCGACGTCACGCCGGCACGGCTCATCACGGGAATCATCACCGAGCGCGGGGTGATTCACCCGGTCAATGCGGACAGCATCAAGCGCGTGCTCACGGGGCGGGGATGATTTTGAAGCAGGCACGAGGGCACGAAGGAAATCAACTATTAAAGCAACGGAGCCGCTAATCTTGCGATGCCCACCGCCAGATTCTGCGGATAGGTCCACGACCTGACTTCCTTCAACGTGACACGCCGAGCCTGCGACCTCAGGATCTCGAACTCGTCGTGTACACCCTTGGCGATCTCATTGTCGTACAGAATCGCGGTTACTTCGAAATTCAATCGAAAACTACGCACGTCCATGTTCGCCGAGCCGACCATGGCCCAGCGCTGATCGACCGCTACGACCTTGGAGTGCATCATGCCGCCGGCGTATTCGTAAATCTCGATGCCTGCCTCAAGTAATTCTTCGTATGATCCGCGGCCAGCCCAGAGCACGACATAATGATCCGATCGCGAAGGCAGGAGCAGACGAACATTCACGCCGCGGTAGGCCGCCGATTGCAATGCCAGCATCATTGCCGGATCGGGCACGAAATAGGGTGTCAGAATCGAGATGGTCTGCTCGGCATCCGACATGGCGGCAAAGAGAAGCTGGTACATCTGATAGGCCCGGCCATCCGGCCCTGACGGAACGATCTGCACGATACGAGTGCCTTCGACCCTTGGCGTGGGAAAGTAACGATTGGCGGTCAGGGCCTCCTGCGTGGTGAAGTGCCAGTCGTCGACAAAGATCTCCTGAAGTTGCGCGACCACGGGTCCGCGCAGGCGCAGGTTGGTGTCACGCCAGGGGCCGAGTTTTTTCTTTCGCCCGAGATACTCGTCGGCGATGTTCTTGCTTTCGAGGAACCCGGCGCGGCCGTCGACGATCGCAATCTTGCGGTGGTTGCGGCAGTTGATGTGCAGCCGACGGCCCGCGATGCCCCAGGGCAGAAAAAACGCGACCTTTACACCCGCCTCACGCAGGCTGTTGGTAAATGCCCGGCTCAGTTTCCAACTTCCGATTTCATCGAGCAGCAGCCGCACCTCGACGCCCTGGCCCGCCTTCTTGATCAGCAGGTCGCGCATGGCCCGACCGGTGTCGTCGTCGGCGAAGATGTAATACTCGAGATGAATGTGCGATTCGGCCGCCTCGATGGCCAGGCTGAGATTGAGAAATGACGACTCGGCGCTGTGATCAACCCACACTTCGTTGCCGGTTGTGACCAGCGCACCGCTCATGTTTGAGGCCATGGTCATGAGGCTGCGCTGATTGGGCTCCAGATCCTGCAGATCGAGGGCGTCGTGTGACTCGTCCAGCGATTTGCGGCGATCTGAAAGGGCCTGCCCGATGCCGCGGCGGCGTTTATGCCAGCGGCGCACGCGTCGTTCGACGGAGACCTTTCCGATAAGCAGAAACAGGACCAGCCCGATGCCCGGCAGGAAGATGAGCGCGAGAATCCACGACATCATGCCTCGGGGGTCGCGCCGGGTGCGCAGCACATGATCGATGGCCAGCACGACGCCTGCGGCGTAGACGATCGTAATAATGGTCCAGATGTGATTGAGCATGTAATTCGACAAACGCGACCGGTGCCGCAAAGCGTGCCATGCCGACGGTCTCTACGTCGGCATAATGAACAGGTGCAGGCGCATCGTCGCGGCGCTCGACTTTCCGACGGTTGCCGCGGCGACCAGGCTTTGCCCGTCGGCGGGGTACCGTTAACCGAGCGTACCATGAGTGGCGTCGAGATGCGCGCCGGTCGCGGCGACCACGGAATCGATCGCCTCCTGCATCGAGCGGTTTTTCATGCGAATGCCCGCCGACTGGCTGTGACCGCCGCCGCCGAAGGACTGGGCGATGGGCAACACGGAGGTCGCACCCTCTCCCCGCAAATTGACGCGAATGACGCCGGGCTCGCCTTCGGTAAACAGCAGCGCCACCTGTACACCCGCCAGCGCGCGCGGAATGGAAACCTGGTCATCGATGTCCTGCGGCCCGCACCCTGACTGCATGATGTCGTCGTAGGAGAGAAAGCTGTAGGAGACACGACCGCCGAGAGTCAACGTGGTGTGGTCGTAAACGCGTCTCAGCAGGTCGAAGTCTTCGCGGGATTGCGAGCGACAGAGACGCTCGCCGACCAATGATACATTTGCACCCGCGTCGACCAGTTTCGATGCAATGTGCAGCGTATGAGAGGTCGTGGTCGGCAGACTGAAGCCCGCAGTATCGCCGATCAATCCGGCATAGAGCAGAGATGCGGTGTCCGCTGGGATCGGGCGTCCAGTTGACAGGGCGATGGCCGCGACCATCTCGCAGCTGCTCGACGCAGCGGCATCGATCCAATTGATCGAGCAGAACCGCGTGTTGGAGACATGGTGATCGATGTTGACGGAAGTCGCATCACCGGAAAAAGACGGCCGAACATCGAAGTTCACGCGCTTCTCGGAGGCCGTATCCACGACGATGAGGGCGTCGAATCGGGGCGGAAGCGCCGCGCGGCGCGGCACTTCGGGGGCGAAATCGAGCAGGAATGAGAGCCGCTTGGAAATGCAGTTGTCGGGGATTCCGACGATGGCGTCGGCGCCCCCGGCCCGAAGGATCTTCACCAGGGCCAGGGCCGAACCGAGGCAATCGGCATCCGGTACAACATGTCCGAATACAACCGGATGCCGCGAATCGCCAAGCGCTCGGAGCACCTCGGCTGGTGCCTGAAAGTTAGGGGAGACTTGCGACGTGGAATCAGCGGCATGGGGCATCGCGAGCGCGTTGTTCATTGCATCAAGCATAGGGCAACGGCGCGATCCCGGCGACGGCCCTGATGAACCCGCGCCCCGGCAATCTGTGCGTCAGATTGGAATCGCGTCGAACCCGGCGTTGATCAGCAGGACGATAAAGTCGAGCACCATGTCCAGCAGGTCAAAAAAGAAGTAGGGGCTTAGGTAATATTCGAGCGTTTCAAACAGCATGTCTGGCTCCCAGTTGCTAGGCGGGTGAAATCCGTGCGGGGACGCTCATTGTAACAAAATCGGGCCATTGCGTCCATTGTGAACGATGATTCCAAATGGGCGAGGACGCCAGCATTCAAGGGAATCCGGTCGAATTTCGGGGTGCCGCTGAATGGAATGCGAAGGTCAATAGTGGCCAGGGCCCGGATGCGTGTTGGGGGGAACACGCGTGGGACCGGAGTCCCTGGCCGGGGCTTGATTCTACCCGAAGGTCCGAAATTCGCAACGATTTTAGACGACGAATGAGCGGTTTTTTTTTGCTTCGACGAGCGCGCGTTGCACGAGAATTGACCCGCCGTGAAGATGCGTCGAGCCGCAAACCAAACTGGGCCCCGTTGATTTTCATATGACATCGCAAAACGACACCACTCTGGATTATGCCAATGGTCGAAGTCCGCGCTCGCGGGGCCTGCTCGGACTTCCGTGGGCTTTCTGGCTGATCAACATTACCTACGCGCTCGATGGATTTGCCTACTTCGGCGTACTGATTCGACTCGGCAACAACTTCACCAATGATCTTCACATCGCGACCAAGTACGCGACAGTCATGACCGGCGCATTCGCCGCGGCTGTGACACTCTTCATGTTCGGCTTCGGCAGTTACTCTGAGCGCTTCGGCGTTAGAAAATCGCTGATCGCAGCATTCTTCATACTTACGGTCGGGCGATTCATGCTCTGCCTCGCGCCCTTCATGCCCGGGCAGGCAGCAACGGTGTTCATGGTATTGGCTTCCTTGACCGTCATGGCCATCGGAGAGGGAGTGGTTCAGACCGCGAATTACTCCGGCGTCAAACAATACAGCACAGAGGAGACCAGCGCTGCGGCGTTTGCATGGAATTACGGGATCTTTCAGGTCGGCATCATGATTGTCGGCGTTGTATCGCCGCTCGTTCGCGTGCCGGTCGAGACTGCATTGTCGATTCGAACTGCGACGCAGCCGCTGCCGTCGACCTTCTGGGGCTGGCTGGCTGATCTGACCGGTAGCGGCAACGTTGCGGTCTTCGCCATGTGCACGGCCATGACCGGGCTGACGACGTTGCTCTGCCTTGTGACCTTCACGAAATCGCAGGAGGCGAAAAAGCTGCGGCCGGACGACGAGTCTGAGATCGCCAAGACCCGCCATGAGGAATCCAAACTCCCATTACTGGAGCGAATTCGCACGGGCCCATTTGGCGATCCACGGTTCACGTTTTTCGTGTTCATTCTTCTGCCCGCGCGGACGCTGTTCGCGCATCAGATTCACACCATTTCTCTCTATATAGAGCGGGCCTACCCCAAGTCCGTGCAGGATTGGAACGAGACGTTTTCGAACTTCGGCAATCCGCTGGTCGTATTCATCGGAGCGCCGCTTGTGGCCATGGTCACGCGCCGCACCAGCATTCTGAAGCTCATGCTGATCGGATCGCTCGTGACCGCATTGCCGACGTTCCTGCTGTGTTTTGGTGATCGGGTGCTGTTCCTCATTCTCTACATCGTGCTTTTTTCAATCGGCGAGGCGATCTGGCAGCCCCGGTTCTATCAATTCGCCGCCGACCTCGCGCCGCCGGGCAAG